>NZ_SMLD01000174.1:0-19435 GCF_004352805.1 Nonomuraea mesophila | reverse complement strand
GCCCCGGAGGGGGTGGGGCCGTCGGTCGAGCGGGGAGGTCAGCGGTCGAGGGGCACGCCGGGATTCAGCAGTTTCTCGACGTTGACCACCACGAGCGCGCCCACCTTGTGCCGGGAGAGCTCGCGCCACCCCTGGCGCGCGTAGAGCGCCAGCGCGGCCTCCTGGTTGAGCGTGGTGTCACCTCTGACGCGCTCGAAGCCGAGCTCCACGGCACGCTGCTGCAGGGTGACGAGCATGGTCTCACCGTAGCCACGCCGCTGGACGTCGGGATGCACGCGCAGCCGGCAGATCTCGGCCGTGCTCGTGTCGACGGGTTTCAGCCCGCCCATCGCCACCACCCTTGAGCCGATCTCCCCGACGAGGAAATCGCCACCGCAGGCCAGGTAGATCTCCTGGATGCGGGGGAAGTCGTCGTCGTAGTAGACGCCGTCGCCGGGCACCAGGCCCACCTGCGCCAGGCAGATCTGGTGGAGGGAGAGGACGGTGTCGAGATCGGACCAGCGGTAGCGCCGGATCTTCAGTTTCATGCGCCCCCCTTCAGCTGGGCTCGCGAGCGCCGCAGCTCGGCGTAGTAGTCCTCCAGCCCCGGCGCGTCGGCGTCCCGGGCCGCGATCGCCTGTCCGAGCGCCATCGCAGGCCGCACGATGAAGTCGGTCAGATATTCGTCGCTCACCAGGCGCAGCGCCTTGACGCCGATCGCCACCGCCTCCTTGACGTCGCCGTCGATCAGCCGGCACTGGGCCTGGTCGAGCCTGATGAGCGTCTGGTCGAGGATGTGGTCCTGGTATTTGGTGAGCGCCTGGCCGAGCACCACCTCCGCCTCGATCGTCTGACCGAGCTTGGTGAGCACGTCGCCCTGGTAGAAGTAGAGCTGCTTCTCGGTGTAGCCGAAGGCGACGTCTTCCTGGTCCTCGCTCTTGAGGTGGGAGAAGGCGTTGCGCGCCCTCGACAGCGCGCGTTTGGCCTGGTCGACGACCTCTTTCTTGCTGTCGCCCCCCGACATCATGGCCAGCGCCCTCGCCTCGACGACCGGCGCCATGGCCTGTGCGGCGCACGGCATCGAGCCGGCCAGGTCGCGGCTCTTCTTGGCGAGGGTGAGGGCCTCACGGGCGTCGCCGAAATAGAGGGGGACGAGCGACTCGCGGGCGGTGATCCAGGCGCGCAACGCGCGGTCGCCGGTCTCGTCGGCCGCGGTGCGCCCGGTGCGGAAGAACGAGCGGGCCAGGCGGTGGTCGCCGAGGTTGATCATGATCATGCCGCTCAGCCCGGACAGCTGGGCGGCCATCCTGCACAAGCGTTCCTGCAGGTCGATGGGCTGGCGGCGGGACATCGCCGTACGGACCGCGCTCAGTTCGAGCAGCACGTCGCACAGCAGTCTTAGGGGGGCCGTCGTCGTGTACTGGCGGCCGAAGCTGATCGTCGCCTCTTCCCACTGGTCGAGCATCGCGGCGGACACCGTGGCCGAGACCAGCGTCTCGTCCATCCGCCGCCTGATGCCCTCACACGCTCCGAGCACGACCCCGTCGAGAGCCTTGTTGAGGTTGGTGTCGGTGTGCAGCAGATTTAACATCGTGCGGCGCAGGATGTTCTCGTCCTCCTGCGCCTCGGGATCGGTGACCATGGGCTGGAGGTTGAGCTGGCGCTCGGTCGGCAGCAGCGGCGGTTCCTTGGCTTCGGAGCCTCCGAGCGCTCCCGCGGCCCGGTTCGCGTGACCGTGGCCGCAGATGCACGGCCCGTCGTAGCCGAGCGCCGCCGGCTCGACGCGGTAGACGGTGCAGAGGTAGTGCAGGTATTCGGGCCCGGGGCGTTTCAGCCCGCTCTCGTACGCCGAGAGCAGGGTCTCGCCGATGCCCGGGGTGGGTTTCGAGTCGCGCTCGAACAGGGCTCGCACCTGCTCGATGACGTCGGCCAGGGCGATCCCGTAGGACAACCGGTGCGCCTTGATGCGGGTGGTGCTGAACTGTGACGCGCAAGCCTCGTGGATCTCATCCGCGATCTGGGCCGAAGTGCGCCCGGCGGCAAGGCCCTTGGCCCTGACCCGCCGGGCGATCTCCGTCTCCCTGTGCTGTCTGCCGGACATCCCGGCCCCTTCCAAGCAAGTCTCGACCGGTCCGCAACTGGTGACTCAGCGTAGCCCTCAGATTGCTGTGCGCCTACCCATGACTATGAACCAGAGACGACACGTTTGAAAACGCCCTGACACAGCCTACGGTTAAGGATCGTCCTCCCCGGGACTGTTTCTTATATCCCTTGGGAGAAGAGCAACTCCCTGTAGCCACACAAGCTCGTTGCGTTCGCCGTTGACATGAGACATGTTTGGCCCACCAGCGGCGATCGTAGGGAGGACGAACGGTGGGGGACGACGACTTCGAGCACCTGGAGCGGCTCGTATCCGAACTGGGCGCTCATGGCTTGCTCGCACGAGTGGTCCAGAACCAGAGCGGTCGCAGGTTCGTACGCGTCATCAATCCGAACGCGACGAGCCTGTCCGAGAACGTCACCTGCAGACCGGCCACTGTGTCCGATATGCCGGATTGGTGGTATTGCTGGTCCTGGGGCGAACGGATGCACACGGCCGACGACCCGGCCGGTGCCGCGACGAAGGTCGCCCGCGTGCTAGCCGCCGTGGTCGAATGACCGACGCGGTGAGCCGGGTGGAGCGCAGCCACCGCGGCGCACCGCAACCACGGCGGCCTCACAGGGCCGGCGGAGTGACCGGTGCGGAGGGTTCCACGCATGTGGGGTCCTGGTCACTCCGCCGGTTCTGGCCTCACACCTGACCGTGCCGGCACGGCCCGCACGCCGTGCCCGCGAAGCCACCCTCCCGGTCCGCCGGAAGGGTGTTGGGGGGGATCCCTCCCGGAACCGGTAAGGGACAAGCTTCCGGGTGCCTGTCCCTTGCCGAGCCGTCCGTCATCGGAGCGTCCGCTCTCTCCCTCCGCGGCCCAGAGAGCCGGCGGCCCCGTCTTCCCCGGCGTGATGTGACGGCGGGCGGTTCGGTCGGCGGTATTTTGGATCGCAACGGTCCAAAGAGCCCGGCCGAACCGCTTCTGGAGGGGGATCCACCTTTGTTACTGCTGGCGCCGTCGCCATCCGCTCCGCCGTCGAGCGGGCTTCCGGACCCGGAGAAGGTGGTCCAGGACGTGACAGGGGTCTGTACCAAGGACCCTGTGTGCTCTAGCCTCGTCGGGATGTTCGACAACGCGGCCTGGGCACCCATCGTGGCCAGCGCGATCGTCATCGTGCTGATCGTCGTGCTGGCGCTCGTCCTGCGCAAGGTCGCGCACAAGATGATCACGCGGCTGGTCCATCGCACCGCCGCCAAGAGCTCGATCACCCGCAGGTTCCGCAAGAGCGCCGCCACCGACGGCATCGACGCGCTGCTCCACGAACGCAGGAAACAGCGGGCCGAGACCATGGGGTCGGTGCTCAAGCACATCGCCTCGATCGTCATCCTGGGCACCGCGGTGCTGACCGTGCTCGACCGGCTGACGATCCCCATCGCTCCCCTGCTGACGAGCGTCGGCATCCTCGGCGTGGCCATCGGTTTCGGCGCGCAGGAGCTGGTGAAAGACTTCATCGCCGGCATGTTCATGCTGCTCGAGGACCAGTACGGCGTGGGCGACGTGGTCGACGTGGGCGCCGCGATCGGCACCGTCGAGGCCGTCACCCTGCGCATCACGAGGTTGCGCGACGCCGACGGCCGCGTCTGGTACGTCCGCAACGGCACGATCACCAGGGTCGGCAACGAGTCACAGGGCTGGTCGCGGGCCTACGTCGACGTGCCGGTGGCCTACGACGCCGACATCGTCACCGTGCGCGTTCTGCTCGAGCACCTGGCCGAGGAGATCTGGGCCGACCCCGAGCTGCGCGAGAGCAAGATCGTGGAGCAGCCGCAGGTGTTCGGCGTGGAGCAGCTCTCCGACAGTTCGGTGGTGTTCCGCATCACCGCCAAGACGCTGCCCAACGAGCAGGCCGAGGTGGCCAGGGAGCTGCGCATCAGGGTCAAGACGGCACTCGACGACGCGGGCATCCCCATGGTCGCGGGGTGAGCTCGATGCACCACCACCCCAGGCACACCATAGGCTGGTGAACGTGACTGAGACCTCCTTCTACGACGCCGTCGGGGGCGAAGAGACCTTCCGGCGTCTCGTGCAGCGCTTCTACGAGGGGGTCGCGGAAGACCCGGTGCTGCGGCCGCTCTACCCCGAGCCCGACCTGACCGGAGCCGAGGATCGGCTGCGGGGTTTCCTGATCCAATACTGGGGCGGCCCCAAGACCTACAGCGAGCAGCGCGGGCACCCTCGCCTGCGCATGCGCCACATGCCGTTCGTGATCGGCGAGACCGAGCGCGACGCCTGGCTGCGGCACATGCGCGACGCGGTCGACTCGCTCGATCTGCCGGAGGAGCTGGAGACCCGGCTCTGGGACTATCTGGTCTACGCGGCCCACAGCCTGGTGAACACACCCACCTGACGGGGCATGACACGCCACATGGATATCCCCTGGTGGCGTGACGCCGTCGTCTACGAGATCTACGTCCGCAGCTTCGCCGACTCCTCAGGAGACGGGGTCGGCGATCTGGCGGGGGTGCGCGAGCGCCTGCCCTACCTGCGGGAGCTGGGGGTCGACGCCGTCTGGCTGACGCCGTTCTACACCTCTCCCATGGCCGACGGCGGTTATGACGTCGCCGACTACCGCGACGTCGACCCGCTGTTCGGCTCGCTCTCCGACTTCGAGGCCCTGGTGGCCGCCGCGCACGAGCACGGGCTGCGGGTGATCGTGGACATCGTGCCCAACCACAGCTCCTCCGCGCATCCCTGGTTTCAGGCGGCGCTGCGCGGCGAGGGGCGCGAGCGTTACCTCTTCCGCGACCGGCCCAACAACTGGCAGTCGACCTTCGGCGGCTCCGCCTGGACGCAGGTCGAGGACGGCTCGTACTACCTGCACCTGTTCGCGCCGGGGCAGCCCGACTTCGACTGGCGCAACCCCGAGGTGCGCGCGGAGTTCCTCGACATCCTGCGGTTCTGGCTGGACCGCGGGGTCGACGGCTTCCGCATCGACGTGGCGATGGGGCTCTACAAGGCCGAGGGGCTGCCCGACATCGGCGACCAGTCGTTCAAGGCGGTCTCCCCGATATGGGGGCAGCCCGAGGTGCACGACGTCTACCGCGACTGGCGCAGGGTGCTGGACGGTTATCCGGGCGAGCGCATGGCCGTGGGCGAGGTGTGGACCGACAGCCTCGAGGACCTCGCGCTCTACCTGCGGTCCGACGAGTTGCACCAGAGCTTCAACTTCGCGTGGCTGCAGGCGCCGTGGTCGGCGACGGCGTTCAGGAAGGTGATCGACGACACGCTCTCCAGCGTTCCGTTCGCGACGTGGGTGCTGTCCAACCACGACGTCGTACGCCACCGCACCCGCTACGCGGCCGGCGACCCCGCCGCCGGGCTGGCGCGGGCGAAGGCGGCGGTGCTGACGATGCTGGCGCTGCCCGGCTCGGCCTACCTCTACCAGGGCGAGGAGCTCGGGCTGCCTGAGGTGACCGACCTGCCCGACGAGGCCAGGCAGGACCCGGTCTTCTTCCAGTCGAACGGCGAGCTGCCGGGGCGCGACGGATGCCGGGTGCCGATCCCGTGGACGGTCGATCCGCCCTCCCACGGGTTCTCTCCCGGCGCGGCGCCGCCGTGGTTGCCGCAGCCGGCGGCGTTCGCGGAGCTGAGCGTCGAGAAGCAGGAAGGGGACTCCGGGTCCACGCTCGAGTTCTACCGCAGGGTCCTGGCCTGCCGCCGTGACCTGGTGCGATCCATTCCTTATACGTTGGAGTGGCTGAAGTCTCCCGAGGGTGTGCTTTTCTTCACCCGCGGGCCGCTGATCTGCGCACTCAACTGCGGCGACCGGCCGGTACGCCTGCCGGAGCACGACGAGGTGCTGCTGGCGAGCGGGCCGCTGCGGGGCGACCTGCTGCCGCCCGACACGGCGGCGTGGTTGAACCGCGCGTCATAACCGCTCGCCGTCCTCGCCGTGGGAGGGGATGACGGGCAGCGAGAGCAGCGCGCCTCCCAGCCCCGCGGCGAAGGCCGCCCAATACCCGACGTTGGTGATCAGCACGCCGGCCAGCGGCGTGGCGACGACGGAGACGACGTTCTGGAGGGTGTTGTGGGTGCCGAGCACCCGGCCCGCCCAGGTCGGCCCGGCCAACTCGCCCGCCGTCAGGTAGGCGAGCCCGTTGCCGGCCACGGTCATCACCGCAGCCACGGCGAGCATGGCGGGACCGAGCCAGGTGCCGGAGAGCGTGCCGGCCACCAGCAGCGCCATCACACCGAGGTTGCAGACCGTGATCAGGAGCAGGGGCCGCATGCGCAGGCCGACCCGGTCCGACCAGCGACCGGCCACGATGCGCACGGCGGCCCCGGCGATCGCCGCCACGCCGAACAGCCGGCCGGCCGCCACCTCGTCCCATCCGTACAGGCGTACGAGGCAGGTCACGCCGTACGTGCTGACCACGATCTGCGGGACGACGTGCAGGGCGCTGGTGGCGTGCACCCGCCACAGCGCCGGCTGCCGGTACGGCGAGCCGCGCGGCACGGCGCCCGCCCCGGTGATCGCGCGCGGCGGCTCGGCCAGGAAGAGCGCGGCCAGCGCGGCGGCCAGCAGGCTCACGCCGGCGCACACGGACAGCACGCCGGCCAGGCCGTACGCCTGCGCGATGGGCGGCAGCACGAACGCCCCCATGGCCATGCCGAGGGTGAAGGACACCTGGCGCAGCCCCATGGCGAGGCCGCGTTCCGGCGGCTCGAACCAGCGCAGCACGATGCGCCCGCCGCCGACCATCGCGGCCGAGCCCGCGGCGCCGGCCAGGGCCAGCAGCCCGATCACCGCCCACACCCGGCCGGCGACCGCGGCGGCGGCGAACAGCACGGCGGCCAGGCCCACGCCCGTGCCGAGGATCAGCCGTTCGCCGTGCCGGTCGGCCAGCGCTCCCCAGGCCACGAGAGCGATCAGGATACCCATCGCGGGAGCATTCGCCATGATTCCCGCCACAGCCAATGGAACCCCGAAATGTCGCTCAATTTCAGGGATGACGAGGGGCAGGCCGAACAACCCGAGCGTGACGCTCGCGTGGGCGTTGACGCCCAGGGCCAGCATCACCCAGCGTTTCATGCCGAGAAACGTTTGAGGTACGCCAGTTCGCTCTCCGACAACCTGCGCGGAGCGGCCCGCTCCACGTCGTAGGCCGCGATCACGGACTTCGCGGTGACGTACACCGCGTCGTCGTCGCGGATCTCGTAGGCGAGGGTGAAGCGCACCCGTCTGATCTCCGTCACCCACGTCTCGACGCGCACCGGCTCCGCGCGGAAGCCCAGCGGGCGGCGGTAGTCGATCTCGTGCCGGGTGACCACCAGGCCCTTGAACGGCTCGTCACCCGCGTTGTGCGGATCGATGTGGAACATGCCGAACCGGGCATCCTCCAGATAGTCGAGGAAACGCACGTTGTTCACGTGCCCCTGGGAGTCGACGTCGGCGAATCTCACCGTTCGGAGGTAGAGGTGGCGCTGGGCCGGGGTGCGTTCAACCACGTCAGTCACCGTACCCGGCGGGGTCAGGTGGCCTTGCGGCGGGCCAGACAGGCCAGCACGGTCAGCACGGAGACGGTGGCCATGGCGGCGAGCGCCCAGCGGTAGCCGGTCACGAGCTGCTCGACCGCGCCGCCGTTCAGGTGGGAGAGGGTGCCCGCGAAGACCTGTTCGTGCAGCGCGGCGGGGAGCGGCGCGGTGATGATCGACAGGACCAGGCCGGTGCCCACCACGTTGCCCGTGTTCTGCAACATCAGCCGCATGGCGTTGACGATGCCGAGCCGCGCCGAGGGCAGGCCGTCGAGGATGGCGGTGGTGTTGGAGGGCATGAACACGCCGGAGCCGAGGCCGATCAGCACGAGGCCCGCCGCCACCGCCGCGTACGGCATGGTCGAGGACATCACCCCCAGCATGACCACCAGCCCGCAGGTGGTCACCGAGGCCCCGGCCAAGGCCAGGGTGCGGGCGCTCATGAGGCGCTGCAGGAAACCCGAGGCCACCGACGCGGTCATCGCGGCGATGGCCAGCGGCAGAACCTTCAGCCCGGCCTGTACGGGATCGTCCCCGCGCACGGCCTGGAAGTAGAGCGCGACCAGGAACACCATGCCCATGCGGGCGACGGCGTTGAGGAACGAGGCGAGCGTGCCGAAGGAGAAGGCCCGGTCGCGGAACAACCCCAGGTCGACGACCGGGTGGGCGGCCCGCCGTTCCCTGGCCACGAACAGCGGCAGCCCCGCGGCGAAGCAGACGAGCCCGGCCAGCACCACCGGGTGCCCCCAGCCGAGCCGGGTGAACTCCGACAGCGCCAGCAGCAACCCGCCCAGGGTGATCAGGACGAGCAGGCTGCCGGGCAGGTCGAGCCCGCGGTCGCGGTTGTCGGGTACGGTCCTGCGCAGCACGACCGCGCCCCACACCAGGCAGATCACCCCGATCGGTACGTTGAACCAGAACACCCAGCGCCAGCCGAGACCGTCGGCGAGCACCCCGCCCAGGGTCGGCCCGATGAGCCCGGCGATCGAGAACGAGGCCACGTAGACCCCCATGCCCTCCCCCAGCCGTTCGCGCGGGAACGCGTCGCTGACCAGGGCGGCGCTGTTGGTGAGCAGCATGGCCGCCCCCGCCGCCTGGACGACCCGCATGGCCACGATCACCCACGCGTTCGGCGCCATGCCCGCGAGCAGCGCGGCCACGGTGTACGTCGCCAGCCCGATCAGGTACAGCCTGCGCCGCCCGAACAGATCGGCCAGCCGCCCGAATACCACCATGAGCACGGTCGTGGTCAACTGGAAGCCGAGGAGGATCCAGCCCGCGGCCGTCGCGTCGGCGTGGGTGTGCCTGGCGATCTCGGGCAGGGCGACGTTCATCGCGCTGCCGCCGAGACCGGTCAGCACGCTCGCCAGGCTGACGACCGACAACGTGCGCCACGCATGCCCTAATTGGGTCGCAGCCGGCAAGGGCCTGTCCTTTCTAGATTTTGATACTAGAATTCTATTCGCATCGGTAGCGGGTCAAGGAGCGAGGTGTCGGATGGGCGGAATCGTCGAAGGCCGCGTGGTGATCGTCACAGGAGCGGCCAGGGGCATCGGGCGGGGGCACGCGCTCGAGTTCGCCAGGCAGGGGGCGAAGGTGGTGGTCAACGACCTGGGCGCGGAGGTCGACGGCACCGGCTCGTCCGGTGCCGCCGCCGAGGTGGTGGCGGAGATCGAGGCCATGGGCGGGCAGGCCGTCGTCAACGGCGAGGACGTCTCCGACTTCGACGGCGCGCAGCGGCTGATCCACTCGGCCGTCGACCACTTCGGCGGTCTCGACGTGCTGGTCAACAACGCGGGCATCCTGCGGGACCGGATGCTCGTCAACATGACGGCCGAGGAGTGGGACGCGGTGATCCGGGTGCATCTGCGCGGCACCTTCGCGCCGCTGCGCCATGCCGCCGCCTATTGGCGGACCAAGGCGAAGTCGGGCGAACCCGTGGATGCCCGGATCATCAACACCACCTCGTCCTCCGGCATCTACGGTAACCCGGGGCAGGGCAACTACGGCGCCGCCAAGGCCGGCATCGCGGGGCTCACCGTCATCGCGGCCAAGGAGCTGGAGCGCTACGGCGTGACCGTGAACGCCGTCGCCCCCGCCGCGCTGACCCGCATGACCGAGAACCTCATGCCCGCCGGCGTCACCGGCGCCGACCCCGACGACATCGCGCCCCTCGTGGTCTGGCTCTCCAGCGCCGAGGCCCGTGGCGTCACCGGCCGGGTGTTCAACGTGCGGGGGGGCGCGATCAGCGTCGCCGAGGGCTGGCACGCCGGGCCGGGCGTCGACAAGGGCTCCCGGTGGGACCCGGCCGAGCTGGGCGGCGTCATCCCCGCCCTGGTCGACAAGGCCGCGCCCAACGCCATGACCAACGGCCGCATCCCCGGACAGGAGGACTGACATGCCGCTCGACCACTCCATCGTCGGCGTCGAGGGCCCGGCCCACGAGCGCACCTGGACCGCCAAGGACACCATGCTGTACGCGCTCGGCGTCGGCGCGGGCACCTCCGAGCTGGAGTTCACCACGGAGAAGGGGCAGCGGGTGCTGCCGACGTTCGCGGTGCTGGTCGCGCAGTCGACGGGGCGGCGGCTGGGCGACTTCGACCCGGCCATGCTGGTCCACGCCGAGCAGGGCTTCGAGCTGCACCGGGAGCTGCCCCCGGCGGGCGGCGTGCGGACGACCTCGAAGGTGACCGGCATCTACGACAAGGGCTCGGGCGCGCTGGTGACCTCCGAGGCGCGGGCCGTCGACCTCGACACGGGCGAGCCGGTCATCTCCAGCCGCAGCGCGCTGTTCATCAGGGGCGAGGGCGGGTTCGGCGGCGACCGGGGGCCGCGCGACGTGTGGGCCGCGCCGGACCGCGCGCCCGGCCACAAGGTGACCTTTCCGACGCTGCCGGAGCAGGCGCTGATCTACCGCCTGTCCGGCGACCGCAACCCGCTGCACAGCGACCCGGAGTTCGCCGCCAGGGCGGGCTTCGACCGGCCGATCCTGCACGGACTCTGCACCTACGGCGTGACGGGCCGGGCGCTGCTGCACGCGGTGGCCGGGTCGGACCCGAGCCGGTTCCGGTCGATGTCGGGGCGCTTCACCAGCCCGGTCTTCCCCGGGGAGTCGCTCACGGTGTCGATCTGGGCGGACGGTGAGGACGTGTGCTTCAGGACCGCCAAGGACGACGGCACCGTGGTGATCGACCGCGGCCGCGCCACCATCAGTCGTCGGTGAAGTCCTTGAGGGGGTCGAGGCGGCGGATCAGCTTCATCGCCGCCTCGATGACCTCCCTGGCCTCCTCCTCCGTGTCGGAGGTGGCCACCTCGCGGGCGGCCTCGCCGATGATGCTGGTCAGCACCGCCACGGTGAACCGGGCGAGCGCGTCGCCGCCCGCTCCGAGCAGCACGGCGTTCTGGCGTACCCACTCCCTGCCCCGCGTGCGGCGCAGCAGCTCGAACCCGGGCGGCCCGTCGCCGTCGATGAACAGCCTGACCAGGTCGCGCCGCTCCCACGCCCCGTCGAGGTAGGCGCGGGCGCCGGCGATGAGCAGCTCGACCGGGTCGTCGACGCCGGACGTCCTGGCCTTGGCCACGCTGGCGGCCGACGCCTGCTCGTGGGCGGCCTGATGGTCTTCGTAGAGGGCCAGGAAGAGCTCGGTCTTGCCGCCGAAGTGATGGTAGAGGCTGCCGACGCTGGAGCCGGCGCGGGCGACCACCTCGGCGACGTTGGACTCCGCGAAGCCGTGCTCGCTGAAGACCTCGCGAGCCGCCTGCAGCATGCTTTTGCGGGTCTGGGCCGTACGGCTCCACTCCCACGAGGACTTGCGTGCCATGCGATCATCCTAGCGCGCCCAATTCTAGAATTTCATTCTTGACAGGCGGCCCCCACCGGCTAGAGCCTCTTCCTAGAGAAACATTCTAGAAAGTCTCAGGAGGCGGCCGTGGACTTCTCGCTCACCACCGAGGAACGTCAGATCCGCGACACCGTACGGTCCTTCGTGGAGAGGGAGGTCATGCCGCTGGAGCCCGAGGTCCTGCGCAACGAGCGCGAGGGCCGCCCGGCGCTGGACGCCGACGTCCTTCGCGACCTGCGGGCCAAGGCCAGGAAGTCGGGCTTCTGGGGCATCAACACCCCCGAGGAGTACGGCGGCGCCGCCCTGGGCCCGATCATGTCCGCGATCATCGCCATGGAACTCGGCAGGACGTTCGTGCCGTTCTCGTTCGGCGGCAGCGCGGACAACATCCTCTACGCCGGCACCGACGAGCAGAAACGCCGCTACCTGATCCCCACGATCGAGGGCGAGCGCCGCTCCTGCTTCGCCATCACCGAACCGGGCGCCGGCTCCGACGCCCGCAACATCCGCGCCCGCGCCGTCAGGGACGGCGCCGAGTGGATCATCAACGGCGAGAAGACCTTCATCACGGGCGGCAACGAGGCCGACTTCGTCATGGTGTTCGCCGTGGCCGAGCCGTACGGCGTCACGTGTTTCCTCGTGGACCGGGACATGGGCTGGCGTTCCGAGCCGATCCCGACCATGGGGCAGTGGGGCCCGGCCTCGCTGGTGTTCGAGGACGTACGGGTGCCGGAGGAGAACATCCTGGGCGAGCCCGGCAGGGGCTTCGAGCTGGCCATGGAGTGGATCGGGCAGGGCCGCTACATGATCCCCGCCAGAGCCATCGGGTCCGCCGAGCGCATGCTGCAGATGGCCGTGGACTACGCCAAGATCCGCCAGTCGATGGGGCGGGCCATCGCGGAGTACCAGGCCATCCAGTGGATGATCGCCGACTCCCAGGTCGAGATCGAGGCGGCGAAGTGGCTGACGCTGTACGCGGCGTGGCGGGTACGGGAAGGGCTGGAGGCGCGGCACGCCTCGTCGATCGCCAAGCTCAACGGCGCCGTGATGGCGAACCAGGTGGTCGACCGGGTGCTGCAGATCCACGGAGGCATGGGGTACACGAAGGAGCTGCCGATCGAGCGGTGGTACCGGGAGCTGCGGCTGCTGCGCATCTTCGAGGGGACCGACGAGATCCAGCGGCGTACGATCGCGCGTAACCTGATCAAGGGCCACGCGAGGCTCGGGCTGATCGGGGAGTGATCGCGGCGCCCCAGGCCGCAGCCCGGTCTCCCTACGATGGAGGGCGGCGGGCGGCCGCGCCGGCTCCACCCGGATGGGACGATGGCCCGCGGGGATCGACAGGCAGCCAGGGATCAGGGGAGGCGGTTGGCGAGGACCAGGGTGGCGGCCGAGGCGAACATGCCGCCGTTCCCCAGCACCACGCTGACCTCCGCCCCCGGCACCTGGGCCGCCGCCTCACCGCGCAACTGCCGTACCGACTCCTGGATGGCGAACATCCCGTACATCCCGGTGTGCGTGTAGGACAGGCCGCCGCCGTTCGTGTTGAGGGGCAGCCGGCCGCCCGGCGACGTGTGCCCCTCGGCGATGAACGCGCCGGCCTCTCCCCTGCCGACGAACCCCAGGTCCTCCAGGCCGTAGATCGGCACGTGGGCGAAGGCGTCGTACACCATGAGGTGGTCCACGTCGTCATGGCCGATCTTGGCCTCGGCGAAGGCCGCCTCGCCCGAGAGCCGGAACGCCTTCGAGGTGGTGAAGTCCTCCATCTGCGAGATGATCGGGGACTCCGCCGACTCCCCCGAACCCAGCAGGTGGACCGGCGGCCGGCGGGACCGCTCCTCCGAGGTGACGATCAGGGCGCCGCCGCCGTCCGTCACCAGGCAGCACTCCAGGAGGTGGAACGGGTAGGCCACCATCCGCGAGGCGAGCACGTCGTCCACCGTGATGAGGTCGCGGTAGAGGGCCCGCGGGTTGAGGTGGGCCCACCGGCGCTGGGCGACGGCCACCTCCGCCAGTTGCTCGTGGGTCAGGCCGGTCTCCTTCATGTAGCGCAGGGCTGTGATCGTGAACGACGTCGGCGGCCCCACCACCCCGTACGGCAGCTCGAACTGGCCCGGCAGCGAGTCGGGACCCTGCCCGTACCGGCCGGCGCCCACCCGTGACCTGCCCGACTCGCCGTGGGTGATCAGCACCGTACGGCACAGGCCCGCGCGGATGGCGGCGGCGGCGTGGCGTACGTGGAAGAGGAACGACGAACCGCCCACGCCCGTGCCGTCCAGCCAGAGAGGGGTGATGCCGAGGGCGTGGGCGATCTGGATCGGGCCCGGGGTCCCGACCGTGGCGACGCCGTCGATGTCGTCCTTCGTCATGCCGGCGTCGGCCAGCGCGTTCCTCGCGGCCTCCAGGTGGAGTCGCATGGTCGAGTGGCCCGGCAGGCGGCCCAGCTCATCGGTCTCGGCGGCACCCGCGATCACGACGGTCATCCCGGGCCTCCGGCGGGCTCGAAGAGGGGCACGTGCACGTCTCCCCGCTGCTCGAACACCACCCGCAGCTTCATGTCCAGCAGCAGGTTCTCGGGCGTGCTGGGAACGCCCACGATGTTGCTCATCATGCGCACCCCCTCCTCCAGCTCGACCACCGCGATCGCGTAGGGGGCCTCGTCCTCGAAGCCGGGGGCGGGCCGGTGGTTGATCACGTACGAGTAGAGGGTCGCGCGGCCGCTGGCGCGGACCCATTCGACCTGGTCGCCGCCGCAGTGGGGGCAGTTGGGCCGTGGGTAGAAGTAGTGCCGCGCGCACGTCTGGCAACGCTGGATCCTGAGCTCGCCCGCGGCAGTGCCGTCCCAGAACGGCTGGGTCTCGGGCGTGGGCTTAGGTGCCGGCTTCAATCGGCCTCCCCAATCTGGTTCTAGAATTTCACTCTAGATCCACCGCCGGCACCCCTTCAAGGGCTCGGTACGCCGTCACCGTTCCTGCCGTGGCCCGACAGCACCTCCTCCAGCGACGGGCGGGGCTCGTCAGGCAGGCGCGGTCCCGGCTGGGCGAGCTGGATCAGCACCCCATGCGCCTCCTTCGGATGCAGGAACACCTCCCGCCAGCGCGGGTCGGCCGTGTTGAGGCCGTGCAGCCGGTAGCCGCGGGCGGTCAGCCGGGCAACCGCCGCGTCCAGGTCGCGGACATGAAAGTTCAGATGGTGAACGCCGCCCCGTCCCCTCGTGAGCTCGAAGAAGCTGTCGAAGAACGTCGAGCCGGCCAGGGGCTCCATGAGCTCGACCTTGCCGCCGTTGGCATAGGTGAGCTGCAGCGTGCGGTAGCCGGCCGTCCTGTGGTCGCCACCGCCGCCCTCGTGCCGGCCGCCCAGCAGATCGCGGTAGATCGGCAGCAGGTCCCTGATCCGGGGGGCGGCCACGGCGGTGTGGTCGAAGGACACGTCGAGGCCGTCGAGTTCCAGATCCAACGCGCAACTCCTTGGATGGGGCGATCCTAGAATTGCATTCTAGCGGGGGGATCTCCTGAGGCCCTGACGGGCTGCCGTCCCGGCCGGACCCTGGTGCGCACCGGCGACGCCCTGCTCGCCCCGGCCGTCACCCGGCGCCTGGTCGAGCGGTTCGGCCGCCGGGACGACGCCGGCCCTCCGGCCCCGCACCGTGACCTGCCGGAGCTGACCGTGCGGGAGCTGGAGGTGCTGTGGCTGCCGGCCACCGGGCTGAGCAACGTCGAGCTCGCCGAACGGCTGACCCTCAGCCCGGCCACGGTGAAGACCCACGTGACCCGCATCCTGGCCAAGCCCGGGCTCAGGGCCCCGGGCTCAGGGCCCCGGGCTCAGGGCCCCGGGCTCAGGGCCCCGGGCTCAGGGCCCCGGGCTCAGGGCCCCGGGCTCAGGGCCCCGGGCTCAGGGCTCAGGGCTCAGGGCCCCGGGCTCAGGGCTCAGGGAACGAGTGCACGCCGTCGTGCTCGCCCACGAGACCGGGCAGGTCTCCCCAGGCGCGACGTGACCGCGCAGGGTGTTCGGACACCTGTGCCGGCACCCCGCCAAGAACATCGCGATCATCGCATCGGGCCGATGCGGTGTCACCACCCGGACGGCCGACGAGCCCGCCGTAACGGCGGGCTCGTCGTGCGGGTCAGAGAGCGTCACCCTGGAGTGCACCGGCCACGGTCGGCGGGTGGCGTGACCTTGGCTGTGCCGTACCGGATGGAGTGTTTCCAAGGACCGATCCGGCCGAACGGACGGGTCAGTCGCGGTGGAGCTTCCGGTAGGTGACCCGGTGGGGACGGGCGGCGTCGGCGCCCAGTCGCTCGATCTTGTTCTTCTCGTAGTCGGCGAAGTTGCCCTCGAACCAGAACCAGTTCGAGCCCTCTTCCCACGCCAGGATGTGGGTGGCGATGCGGTCGAGGAACCACCGGTCGTGCGAGGTGATCACCGCGCAGCCCGGGAATTCGAGCAGCGCGTTCTCCAGCGACGACAGCGTCTCGGTGTCGAGGTCGTTGGTGGGCTCGTCGAGCAGCAGCACGTTGCCGCCCTGCTTGAGGGTGAGCGCCAGGTTGAGCCGGTTGCGCTCGCCGCCCGACAGCACCCCCGCCTTCTTCTGCTGGTCGGGGCCCTTGAAGCCGAAGGCCGCGATGTAGGCCCTCGACGGCATCTCCACGTTGCCGACCTTGATGTGGTCGAGCCCGTCGGAGACGACCTCCCACACGTTCTTGCCGGGGTCGATGCCGCCGCGGGTCTGGTCGGCGTAGGAGATCTTGACGGTGTCGCCGACCACGATGGAACCGCTGTCAGGGGTCTCCGCACCCGTGATCATGCGGAACAGCGTGGTCTTGCCGACTCCGTTGGGGCCGATGACGCCGACGATGCCGTTGCGGGGCAGGTCGAACGTCAGCTTCTCCATCAGCAGCCGGTCGTCGAAGCCCTTGGTGAGGTCGTCGGCCTTGATCACCGTGGTGCCCAGACGCGGGCCCGGCGGGATCTGGATCTCGTCGAAGTCGAGCTTGCGGTGCTTGTCGGCCTCGGCCGCCATCTCCTCGTAGCGCTGGAGACGCGCCTTGCTCTTGGTCTGGCGGGCCTTCGGGTTGGACCGCACCCACTCCAGCTCGCCCTCCAGGCGCTTCTTCCGCTTGATGTCCTTCTGCCCTTCGACCTTGAGCCGCTGGGCCTTGGCCTCCAGGTAGGTGGAGTAGTTGCCTTCGTAGATGAAGGGCCGGCCGCGGTCGAGCTCGAGGATCCAGCCGGCGACGTTGTCGAGGAAGTAGCGGTCGTGGGTGACGGACAACACGGTGCCCGCGTATTTCTCCAGGTGCTGCTCCAGCCACTGCACACTCTCGGCGTCGAGGTGGTTGGTGGGCTCGTCGAGCAGCAGCAGGTCGGGCGCCTCGAGCAGCAGCTTGCACAGCGCGACCCGGCGGCGCTCCCCACCGGACAGCTTGGTCACGTCGGCGTCGGGCGGCGGGCAGCGCAGGGCGTCCATCGCCTGCTCGAGCTGGCTGTCGAGATCCCAGGCGTTGCGGTGCTCCAACTGGTCCTGGAGCTTGCCCATCTCCTCCAGCAGCTCGTCGCTGTAGTCGGTGGCCATCTGCTCGGCGATCTCGTTGTAGCGCTGGAGCATCGCCATCGTCTCCGCGACGCCCTCCTGCACGTTGCCGAGGACGGTCTTCTCCTCGTTGAGCGGCGGCTCCTGCTGGAGCATGCCCACCGAGAAACCGGGCATGAGCTTCGCCTCGCCGTTGGACGGCTGCTCCAGGCCGGCCATCATCCGGAGCAGCGTCGACTTCCCGGTGCCGTTCGGCCCCAGGACACCGATCTTGGCTCCGGGCAGGAACGACAGGGTGACGTCGTCAAGGACAACCTTGTCGCCATGTGCCTTGCGCACGCGCTGCAGCGTGTAGATGTACTCCGGCATGCTCCCTAGCTTAGGGGCTCCCGGCGCAGGCTTCCGCCGCTCCCTCCACCGGCCTCCACCGACCTCCACCCGCCTCCGACGGGTGGAGGGAGCGGGCCCCTAGGAGAGTACGGCGAGGCGGGAGAATCCGGCCGCCCCGTGCCCGGCGTCGATCGCCCGCTGAACGGCGGCCCGCCCGGCGATGAGCATGCTGTCGTCCAGGCCGTTCGCCCGGAGGGTGTCGATCACGTCGTCGAGGATCGCCGCCGCCGAGACGATCGTGGAGGCGGGGTGGTGCGGTAGAAACCCGGGACGCACGCACCACCACCCATCCCACAACAGGAACCCGGGACACACGCCGCCACCCACCACCCCGCAACAGGGAACCCGGGACACACACCCCACCCACTCCCGCAACAGGAACCGGGGACACGCCCGTGCCACCAGCCGCTCCGGAACAGCGGTCAGAGGGCGGGGTCGTCGGGGAGTCGTCGGGGCGGCTGGACGACGGGCACACAGACGCGGTCGCGGCCCAGTTCCTTGGCTCGGTAGAGGGCCAGGTCGGCGGCGGCCAGCAACTCGATCAGGTCGTCGCCGTGCACGCCGATCAGCGCGACGCCGACCGAGATCGTGACCCTGATGAGGGTGTCGTCGGCGGGGATCGCCATGTGGCCGATGCGGGCACGCAGGCGCTCGGCGACCCGGCGCGCCTCGTGGCTGTCGGCGCCGGGCAGGAGCACGACGAACTCCTCACCGCCGAACCTGCCCACCACGTCGTAGTCACGGAGCTGGTTGCGGAGCGTGGCCGCCACCCCCACCAGCACCTGATCGCCCACCAGGTGACCGTGGGCGTCGTTGACGCGTTTGAAGTGGTCGATGTCGATGATCAGCAGCGCCAGGGTGTCGCCGGTGCGGCGGGCACGGACGATCTCCGTGTCGGCCTCGCGCTGCCAGGCGGCCGCGTTGAGCAGACCGGTCTTGGCGTCGGTGCGGGCGGCGGCCTGGAGCTGGGCGTGCAGGAGGCTGCGCTGCAGCAACACCACCGGCGGCAGCGCGAGGAGCAGCAGCACGAGGTTGACGCCGCACCCGATCGACACCGTGACGCCCAGGCAGAGCTCGACGATGTCGAGCAGCAGGCTCTCCTTGTTCCACAGCACCTCGCGCCAGGGCGTCTCGGGGTCGGCGGTGTGCGCGGCGATCGCGATCAGGAAGATGTTGAGCAGCGCGAAGAGCGCGGCCGCCCCCACCGCGTAGAAGATCGGCCCGCCGCCGCCCTGCGACAGCGCCCACGGGTCGTCGACGACATGGTGGAAGGCGAGGGAGGCCGTACACCCCGCAAGGCCGATCGCGGCCGAGCTGAACACCCGCCGGTAGAGCACCGTCGCCTTCACGCGCACCTGCAGCAGTATCTGCAGCACGATCGGCGAGAAGAGCGCGTAGACCGGCGGCAGCAGCAGCGCCACGGGCAGCCACCAGGCCGACAGCAGGTCTCGGGCGACACCGGAAGGCATGCCGAGGCGCCTGGTCGCCTCGATGCAGACCGCGCCGCACCCCATGAGGGCGCAGAACATCAGCAGATCGCGCCACCGCAACGTGGTGGACGCTCCGAGCCCCATCATCGCGATGAGGTCGAGACCGACGATCGCGCACAGATAGACCACGAGCGGGCGGCGTTGCCCGAGCAACGGCCATCGACCAGCTAGTTTTGACACACCGTCACGAGACTTGATCGAGGCGTGACCAGTCGCCGCCATCGCATCTCCTCCCTAACTAACGATGTGTAACACAATAATTGCGGAGTGTGCTTTGTGCGATGGGAACCCGATACGTTGATACGGACCACTCCCTCTCAGCCCATGAGCGGGCAGTGTTGTAGAGCCGTGCGGGAAAGGAGCAGCCATGGTGCGGGGCGTGACCTGGACCTGTCAGGTGTTCTAGCCACCTGATCAGAGCTACACTCCATCGGCCGCCCTCGGGGTGCCATTTCGGGCCACGCCGGTGCCCCCTCCCACTTCGCTCCGCCAGCCGCCTCCCTGCCTTCTCCCCCAGCGCCCGGCCCTTTGCATGCCCGCGAAACGGCTCCCACCGGCCGGTCGCAGCCACTCCGCATC
>NZ_SMLD01000173.1:0-19748 GCF_004352805.1 Nonomuraea mesophila | reverse complement strand
GTCGGGAGAGGGGCGGGGGTCAGGGGATTCGACTGCTCGGGGCTCACCGAGTACGCGTGGGCGCGGGCCGGCGTGCTGATCGGCAGGACCACGTCCGAGCAGTGGCGGTCGGGCGTACGGATCGACAGGCAGGACGTGCAACCCGGTGACCTGGTCTTCTACGACAGCGACCGGAGCAGCGCCGGGCCGGAGCACGTGGCCCTGGCGGTGGACGCCACGCGGATGGTGCACGCGCCGTACACCGGCGCCTTCGTACGGGTGGATCCGCTCGACCGGCGGACCTTCCTCGGGATCGTGCGGCCGAGCGAGAGCGCCGCCAACCTCGCCGGCGCCGGACGCGGGTGAACGTCACAAGCGGCCGCGCGGCCCGGGGTCGTCCTGCAGTGATCGACCCGAGCCGCGCGGCGCTGAAGAGCCTGGTGGCCACCAAGCCCGTGCCGTGGACTCGCGAATATCCACGACCCGTTCCTCCGGTTCACCTCAGGGCGTCAGGAAGGCCGACCTTGGCCGGGCGGGCTCCCCTCATGCGGAACGGGAGTCGCCGATCGGCCTTCTCAGAACGCGCGCGAGGGACCGTCAGTTGTCGTCGCCGACGTTCTTCTGGTTGCTCAGAACGCTGGCGTCGATGTCGTTCAGGTGGAGCAGGGTGAGGACGTCGACGTACTTGACCGAGTCGTTCAGCACGTCGTTCAGCGCGGTCAGGTCGTCGAGGGCGCTCAGCTGGCTGAGAATGTTCTGCCCCTCATTGTGCGGGTTGGGAACGTCGGCGGAAGCTCCAGCGGCGGAGAAGCCGAACGCGGCGGCCGCGATTGCTGCACCTGCCAGAATGCGACGGATCATGATTGTTTTCCTCCATGGATAGGCGCGGAATTTCCGGCGCCATAGTCGTTTTTGCAGGGCTGTGAGGTGCCGCCCATAACAATCGCGGCAGGCAGCGGAAACCGCAACCCGGAATGCCCTTCCGGAGGTCAAGGGGAAACCCGGGTTTCTTGGCGTCGGATTTTCCCGCTCTTCGCCGACGCGCCACATATATACGCCGCCGGCAGACCACGCATGGATATTCGTTTTGGCTGCCCGCGTGGCCGATGGTCCTTTCGTTCACTCCTGTTTAGGGAAGGATCACCCGAAACTTGGGACTCGCGGCTACGCCGCCGGGCGTACCGCGACCGCCTCCCCACGAGGGACGTACGGCGCGGGCGGAGCGGTGACGATGGTCGTCGAGTTCCCGATTCCCGAGGCAGGTGAGACCCGTGCGGCCACCCATCCGCAGGACGGTCCTGACCGTTCACATCATCGCGTCGGTCGCCCTCCTCGGCGAGGTGTGGGGGCTGGTCGTGCTGAACAGCGCGGCGGCGCTGACGAACGATCCCGCGCTGGCGCACGCCGCCTACCGGTTGATGCCGAACCTGGTGTTCGCGGGCGGCATACCGCTGAGCCTCACCGCATTGGCCACCGGCATCACGCTGGGCCTGGGCAGCCATTGGGGGCTGTTTCGCTATTACTGGGTGACGGTCAAGCTGGGACTGCTGGTGGCGGTGATCTGCATCGGCATGTTCCTGTTCGACCCCGAAGGCATGGCGGCCACCACCCAGGGGGGCGCGGTGGCCGCCGCCTCGGTCCAGTGGAGCCAGACGGCCGTCGTGGGCGCGCAGTGCGTCATGCTCGTCGCCGCGACGGTGTTGTCGGTGTTCAAACCGCGCTGGAGGCTCCGCCCCGCCGGGGCCCCTCACAGGCAGGTGTACCGCGACCCGCAACCGTGACGGGCACGTACGCGGTCGCCCGAGCCACAGCCTCACGGGCACGTGCGCGGTGACCCCGTCGTCACGGGGACGTAGGGGAGTCATTACGAGGGCGGGTCGAGGTGGTCGAGGGCGGCGGAGAGCCGGTGGAGGGGCTGTCAATTGCATCCCATGCGAGGATGGACCGCATGGCAGAGATCGTCGGCGGAGGACGTCCAGTCAACGACGCCGAACGGCGGGTGATCGCCTATCTGCGAGATCACGCACCCGCCGACTGGTTGCTGCTGCACAACATCGAGCTGACACGCGGCCACGACGTCTTCGAGGTGGACCTGATCGTGCTGACCGGCCACTCGCTGGTCGTCGTCGACGTCAAGGGCACCCGGGGGCGCATCCAGGTGTCCGGCACGCGCTGGTTCCCGCCGCGCAGGGAGGCGTTCGGCTCCCCCGTGGCCAAGCTGCGCGGCACCGCCAAGGCGCTGAAAGGGCTGCTGGTGTCGCAGGCCACGCAGCTGGAGCGGGTCTACGTCGACTGCCTGGTCGTGCTCACCTCGCCCGACGCCGAGCTGGTCGACCCGGCCGGGCGCGACGCGGTCAACGTCACGGACCTGCAGGGCCTGCTGGCCACCTTGAGCGACGTCTCGCGGATCAGGCGCGGATGCAGCCCCGACGCGAGGCCGTACATGACGGCGATCCTCGACGCGCTCAACCAGACCGTGCGCCGCAGCACCGCCCCGCCGAGATACGGCAACTGGGAGGTCGAGGAGCAGCTCGGCGGCGACGCGAAGATCACCGAATACCGCGCCTTCAACGTGACGCTGCCCGGCAGCGAGACCGTGCTGCTCCGGGTCTACCAGGCCGATCCGCTGGCCGACCACGAGGCGCGGGCGGCCGAACGGCAGCGCATCGCCAACGCCTACCAGACCCTGGCCCGCATTCCGCCGCACCCGTGCGTGGTGCGCCCGCGCGACTTCTTCGCCATCGACGACGAGAGCCGGTTCGTGCTGGTGCTCGACGACGTGCACGGCGAGGCCCTGCACCTGTCGCTGGGCCGGGGCGCCAGGCTCGGCGTGATCAAGGATCTGCTGCGCGGCCTCGCGCACGCGCACGCCAACGGCGTCGTGCACCGGGCCCTGACGCCCGCGTCCGTGCTGGTCACCGACGACGGGCACGCGGTGCTGACCGGGTTCGACTACGCCAAGCCGGGGCCGCGCGACTACACCGTGGCCCACGAACTGGGCAACGTGCTCGACGCCCACTATGTGGCGCCGGAATGTCAGGAACGCCCAGACCGGATGACGACCGCCTCCGACGTCTACGCCGCCGGAGCCATCGCCTACCAGCTGCTCACCGGCCAGCTCCCGACGAGCGCCGACGCCCACGGGCCCGACGTGCCCGAGGTGGTGCGCCGGATGCTCGACCACTCCCCCGCCAAACGGCCGTCCGCCGCCGAGGCGCTCGCCGCCCTGGACGCCTCGCCGCCGCAGGAATCGCGGTTCAGACGTCTCGTACGCCGCATAGTGTCCAGACCATGACCATCCGCCTGCGTCCCGTCGAAGAGGACGACCTGCCGTTCCTGCGCCGGCTCATGAGCGACCCCGACAGCACCGGCGAATTCCAGTGGTACGGCTTCCAGAACCCTCACCACCTGCGCCGCCGCTGGGAGGAGCACGGGATGCTCTCCGACGACGGCGGCATCCTGATCATCACGGACGGCGACGATCGCGCCGGGTTCGTGTCGTGGAACAAGCAGGTGGCCAACCGCGTGAGCCACTACTGGGCGATGGGTCTGATCGTGGCGCCGGAGTTCCGGGGCAGGGGGTACGGCACGCAGGCGCAACGGCTGCTCGCCCGCTACCTGTTCGACCACTCGACGGTCAACCGGATCGAGGCGTCCACCGAGATCACCAACGTCGCGGAGCAGCGGGCGCTGGAGAAGGCCGGATTCACGCGGGAGGGTGTCCTGCGGGGTGCCGGCTTCCGCGCGGGCCTCTGGCGTGACGGCGTGCTCTACAGCATGATCCGCGCCGACCTGGAGTCCTGAGCTCGCCCCCAGGAGGAGGGCTCCGCGCAGTGGCCCGGTTCAGGGCAGATCGCGGCGCAGGGCCTTGGCGTGCCGGAGGTAGTCGAGGGCCAGCCCCGTACGCCCCGCCGAACGGTGCAGCTCCCCGAGGAGTTCGGTGGTCGAGGCCTCGCCGCTGCGGTCGCCGAGCTCCTGGAAGATCTCCAGCGAGCGTTCGAGCCCGGTGGAGGCCCGTGCCAGGTCCCCGCGTTCGGCCTGGAGCCCGGCCAGGCTCTGCAGCGCGTACGCCCCGCAGTGCCGGTCCCCCAGCGACTCGAAGATCTCCAGCGCGTGCCGGTGGAACGACATCGCGTGGTGCAGGTGCCCCATCTGGACGTACACACAGCCTTCCCGGTGGGCGTCCCCGAGTTCCTGGGCCAGCCGCATCGCGTGGTCCAGCGACTCCGACGCCTGCGCCAGGTCGCCCGACTTGAGGCAGACCCGGCCGATGGCCTGGCGGGCGTACGCCTCGCCCTGCCTGTCGCCGGTGGCAAGGAAGATGGCCAGGGCGTGCCGGAAGTGGGAGAGGGAGCGGTCGTGCCGGCCGCGGAACTGGCTGACGGCGCCGAGGCCGCAGATGGAGGTGGCCTCGGCCCGGCTGTCGCCCAGGTCGTGAAAGATCTGCAGGGATCGGGTGAAGCCTTCTGCGGACTCCTCGTACCGGTCCTGATAGAGGCTGACCTGGGCCAGGCCCCTCAACATGGCGGCCTCGCCGTACGTGTCGCCGGCGGCGCGGGCGGCCGCCAGCGCGGAGGTGTGCGTACGCCGCCACGTGCCGAGGTGGCAGCGCAGGTCGAGGCAGGGCACCATGGCCGCGGCCAGCCCCCACGCCGACTCCGCGAGGCCCAGCTCGGCGGCCACGTCCACCATGCCCGCCAGCGCCTCGTGCTCGGCCTCGAACCAGGCGACCGGGTCGGCGGTCAGCCGTTCGAGCGTGCGCTCGGGCAGCCGCCAGCGCGGCGCCCTGGCCGCGGTGAGGGTGAAGACGGTGGTCGGCAGCCGCGCCATGGCGTGCTCGGTGATCGCCGTCCACGCGGCCAGCACTCTTGACAGGGTGTCGAGCCCGACGCGGTCCTCCGGTACGCCGGACGTCGCGCAGCCGCGCTGGAGCGCGTGCCGGCCGATGAGGCCGGGCACCCGGTAGCGCGGCTGGCCCACGGGATCGGTGCCGGCCAGGTCGAGCAGGTTGACGTCCACCAGCAGGTCGGTGACGTCGTGCGCGCCGTGCCTGCCGAGCGCGGCGTCGATCACCCATCCCGGCTGGGCGGGTCCGCCGAGCCGGGCGAGCGTGCCGAGGACGCGGGCGGCCTCGTCGGGCAGGCGCGCGTAGCCGTGGTCGAGGGTGGCTCGCACGTCCCCCAGTTCGCCGAGGCAGTCGTCCTCCAGCCGCTGCCTGAGCACCGTCAGCGACCAGCCGGGCCGGCCGGCCAGCCGCGCGCCGGCGTTCCTGACGGCCATCGGCAGCCATTCGCACGCGGCCACGATCGCCTGCGCGGCCTCCCGCTCGCGGGCCACCCGGTCCTCGCCGGCGATGTCGCCGAGCAGCGACAGCGCCTCTTCCTGGCCGAACCGGCCGAGCTGGATCCGTACCGCGCCCGGCAGCTCGGTGATGCGGCGCCTGCTCGTGACGATCACCGCGCTGCCGTAGCCGGGCAGCAGCGGCCGGACCTGGCGGGCGTCGCGGGCGTCGTCCAGCACCACCAGCATCGGCCGCTCGGCCAGCAGCGACCTGAACAACGCCGAACGTTCACGCACGGTGGGCGGCGCGGTCTCCACGCCGAGTGCTCTCAACGCCTCGGCCAGCAGGTCGCCCGGCTCCCTGCCGTCCAGCTCCAGGTAGAGCTGCCCGTGGGGGAAGGACGGGCACAGCTTGTGCGCGGCGTGCACGGCCAGCGCCGATTTGCCCGCGCCGGGCGGCCCCGAGATCACCGCGACGGAGAACGGCCCGGCCAGCTCGGCCATGGCGGCCGCCCTGCCGGTGAAGTCGGGCAGATCGGGCGGGAGCTGCCGTGGTGTGGCGGGCATCGTGTCGTCCGCCAGGATCAGCTCGTACGCCCCGCGCAGCTCCGCGCCCGGCTCGACGCCGAGCTCGTCCACGAGCCGGCCCCTGACGGTGGCGTAGGCGCGCAGGGCCTCGGCCTTCCTGCCGCCCCTGTGCAGGGTGAGCACCAGGCGGCGCCACAGGTCCTCCCGGTAGGGGTGCTCGGCCAGCAACCCGAGCAGCTCGGAGATCGCGCCGTCGTGGTCGCCCCGCTCCAGCCGGCGGTCGATCAGGGCCTCCGCCGCGTGCAGGCGTCCCTGGTGGAGGAGTTCGAGACGGCGGTCCCAGACGGGGCTGCCCGGCAGGTCGCACAGCGGCGCTCCACGCCAGAGCGCGAGCGCCTGCGCGTACTCGCCCCGGTCGACCAGCTCCTCGAACACCAGCAGGTCGAGCGCGCCGTCGGCCACGTCGAGCGCGTAGCCGCAGCCGTCGGCGCGTAAGTGCCCGCGGCCCAGCTCCGTCCTGAGAGCACTCACATAGGTCCGTACGTTGGCCTGCGCCGAACGCGGCGGGCGGTGCGGCCAGAGCACCTCGACGAGCTGGTCGGCGCCGACCACGCGGCCCGCGTCCAGCAGCAGCGTGGCCAGCAGCAGCCGGGGTTTCCTGCCGGAGATCCGGACGGGACGTCCGGCGGACCGGACCTCGAGCGGCCCGAGCACGTGGAAAGTGATCGACATCCGCAGCAGCTCCTCTACAGAGGCCTGACAGCTCTTGTATCGGTTTTGGACGATTTATGTGCGGCCAATGCAGACCCTTGTCTCAGAGATCCCACGGGAAAGGATCACCCCATGAAGCTCAGCGGAGCAATGGTCGCGGGCGTCGCACTGTTATTCAGCCTCGGAACGACGTCGGCCGCCGCAGCCGACCCGGCGCCGGAGTCGGAGGAGGCGCAGATCCTGGCGACCAACTTCCAGCTGCCGTTCCCCTGCGGCCAATCCTGGACGGGCAACTCCAGCGCCAGCAGCGCACACCGCTCGTACGAGATCGACTTCAACCGCGGCAGCACCGCGGACGCCGACCTCGGCGACACCGTGGTGGCCGCCGCGGCCGGCACTGTGGTGATCTCGGCACACCAGGGTTCGACGAACGGCTTCGGCAACCTGGTCAAGATCGACCACGGGTCCGGCTGGTCCACGTACTACGCCCATCTGAACGCACGATCGGTCAGCCAGGGACAGTCCGTCTCCCAGGGTCAGAAGATCGGCACGGTGGGCAACACCAGCAAGCCGGGTAACAACATCAAACCTCACCTCCACTACGAGGTACGCAAGGGAAGCAGCTACCCGTCCAACATTCAGCGGGCCGTTTTCGACGGGAAGACCTTCGGCTACCCGCAGCAGACGCTGACCAGCAAGAACTGCGGCGGCTCCAGCAACCCGTACTCACCGCAACAGGTCTGTGGCTCGGGCTTCAACGTGATCGACTCCGCCGGGCTCGGCGGCAACGGCACCGTTTACCTGCTCTACAACAGCGGCAACCGCAGCAACTGCGTGGTCACGCTGAAGTCGAAGTCGCTCGGCACCGCCACCGCGACCAGCGCCTACCTGGAGGTGCAGGGCAGTTCGCGGAAGACCGACTCGGGCAACTTCTCCTACTACGCGGGACCGGTGAGCGCGTCCGCGCCCAGCACCTGCGTCAAGTGGGGCGGCTCGGCCGGCGGCGTCAAGTACGACAGCCCATGGGAGCACTGCGACTAGGGTTCCCCGGATCGACGACGAAAAGTCTCGGGTGGCAGGGTCGACCAGCCAGGAACACCCTGACCACCGGAGACCTCGTGGCCGCCTCAGGACAAAGCATCCTTAAAGGGCTCGCGTCTACCGTCGACATCCATGCAGATCCCTCCGCCGCGCCCTCCCGGCCGGCCGGTCCAGCCGATGCCGCTCCCTATGGGAGGGGCGCCACCACCCGCGCCGTACGTCAACCGGGCATTCGCCGGCTCCGCCCTGGTCTCGTCAGTCATGATCGCTGTCGGCGCCTTCCTGCCGTGGAGCGGGACTTATACGCAGGCCTCGGGCATCGAGAAAGTCACCGGATTCGCAACTGCCGGGGCGTATCCGTATCTTGTGGCGTGGCTGGGCGCCACGCTCGCGGTCACGGCCCTGGCGGCGGGCAAGGCGACGAACGAGGCCGCGATCGCACCGGGCATGCTCGGTGTGGTGCTCTGTGGATACAGTTGGATACACATCCTCAGGAACTCCAACGAGATCGTGCAGCGGTGGGTCAGCGACGGGCTCATCATCTCCCTGGCCGGCTCGGTCGTGCTGACCGCCATCGGTGTCATGGCGATCATCGAGGGCCGTCAGCGCATGCGCCGGATGCACATGACCCGGCCGAGTTGATCGAGCGCCAGGCCGAGTGGAGGCGCGCGGCCCGGCCTACGCCTGCGCGATCGTGTCGAGGACGTCGATGACGTAGAGCATGGGCGCGGGCCCCGGGGAGGGCACGGCCACCCGGCTGCCGACGCGCAGGCCGTCCAGGGCGTCCGTCCAGCCCGCGGGCACGGAGCCCTCCTCCAGGGTGAACGCGCTGGGCCCACCCCTGCGGTACGACGAGTCCACGACCGTACGCGACGGCCAGGAGGCGGCGACGTACTGGACCACGATTCTCGCGCCCGCCACGACCTGCGGGCCCGATCCGTCGATGAGGACGCGCGGCCGCGCGGACGGCGTCAGGTCGGCGGGCACGACCGGCAGGGTGCGCCCGACGAGCCGGGCGTCGGGCGGGTAGCCGCCCAGGATGTCGAAGACCAGCACCAGTGTGTCCGCCGGGGCCAGGCCGGTCAGCGGCAGGTCCGGGCCGAGCGCGTCGGAGGCGGGGCTGATCAGCATGACCCTGCTGCCGGCCGGCCGTCCGATGAGCGACTGCCGCCACGTCTCCGACACCTGCCTGCCGTCGAAGACCACGGTGGTGGGCTGGTGTCCGTCGTGGGTGCTGAGGTAGGGCTCGTTGCCCGACCAGCGCCGGATGTCGACGTCGGCGAGCACCACGTCACCCGCGACCGTGCGCCGGCCGCTGCCCACCGACAACACCGTGATGCGCGGCGTGTGGCCCGGGTTTCCCTCAGGGATGGCGACGACCGGTTTGCTGCCGAACGAGCCCGTGACGACGGGTTGCGTGCCCTCGTCCGCCACGCCACACGAGGTGGCCAGCATGAACAGGGCAGGCCAGATCGAACGCACATTCTCCTCCAGGGCCAGGTCCGAAGGAGTTACTTGCCGTTATGGCGAAAAGGAATGCTGCGGCTCTCGCCATCTCACGACAAAGGGCGCGGGACACTGGGGTACGTGACTGAGCACAGCGGACGACGTCCCAAACTGGCGCGCAGGGTCGCCGACGCGGCCGAGATCGCGCTGACCGCGAGGAAATACGTGACCTTCATCGACGTGGTGACGGGGCTGCGCTGGCTGCACACCAGGCACGTCGACGTCTGGCGGCAGGGCAGGGCGGCGACGCTGGCCGAGCTGGCCGCCGTCGACGAGGACCGCCTGCTCACCGCGGCCGCCCTGCTCCGGGAGTGGGCCACGGCCAAGGGGCTGCGGCCGGTCGACGTGCCGTACACGGCCGGCACCCGCGACCGCCGCGAGCTGCGGTTCACCTCGAAGGACGGGCAGGACCCGTTCCGCGTGCACTGGCTCTCCCCCGATCTCAGCGAGGCCCGCGTGCGACGGCTCACCGAGGCGCGCAGCAAACCGCCCGACCTGGTGGCGGTGGCCCCGCTCGACGCCTGGACGTGCGCGGCCTGCGGCGACACCGGCCCCTACCTGATCATGGAGGACGACCGGCCGCACTGCCTGACCTGCACCGACCTCGACCACCTGGTGTTCCTGCCGTCGGGCGACGCGGCGCTCAGCCGCCGGGCCAAGCAGGAGAGCGGCCTGTCCGCGGTGGTCGTCCGCTACAACCGGCGGCGCAAGGTCTACCAGCGCATGGGGCTGCTGGTGGAGGAGGCCGCGCTGGCCGCCGCCGAGGAGCGCTGCCTGGCCGACGAGGAGGTACGCCTGCGCCGCAGGGAACGCGACCGCGTCCGCAGGGCGGAGCAGGACGTCGAGTTCCAGGCCAGGATGGCGGCCGAGATCGCCAGGTTGTTCCCCGGCTGCCCCGAGCCGCGGGCGCGGGAGATCGCCGAGCACGCCGGCCAGCGCGGCAGCGGCCGGGTCGGCAGGTCGGCGGCGGCCAGGGCGCTCGACGAGAACGCCATCACGCTCGCCGTGATCGCCTCCATCCGGCATCTCGACACCGACTACGACCGGCTGCTGATGTCGGGCGTGCCCCGGATGGAGGCACGTGACCTGGTCAGGGAGCGCATCGAGCACAAGCTCGACGAGTTCCGGAGTAACGTGCGGGCATGAGCGGCGTGAAGCTGCTGTCGGAGGCGCACGGCCACGCGCTGACCCGACGAGGCTAGGTGACGGCCAGGCGCCTGGCGTACCTCTCGTCCCGCCACACCTCCTTGTCCAGCACCTCCAGCAGCGTGACGGCTGCGTCGTGGACGTCGGCGTAGCCGACGTAGAGCGGCGCGAAGCCGAACCTGAGGATGTCGGGGGCGCGGAAGTCGCCGTGCACGCCGCGGTCGATCAACGCCCGCATCACCGGATAGCCGTCGGGGTGGTGGAAGCTCACCTGGCTGCCGCGCGCGACGGCGTCCGCCGGTGAGGCGAGCTCCAGCGCGTCGCCGACGAGGTCCACGAAGAGCGAGGTCAACGCCATGCTCTTGGCCCGCACCTGCGCCATCGGCACCTCCTCCCACAGGTCGAGCACGGCGTCGAGTGCGGCGAACGACAACACGTGCGGGGTGCCCACCGCGAACCGCCTGACGCCTTCGGCCGGCCGGTAGCCGGGCTCGAACGCGAACGGCTCGGCGTGGCCGTTCCAGCCGGACAACACGTTCTCGGCGGCGGCGTGGTGGCGTGGGTTGACGTAGAGGAAGGCGGGCGCGCCCGGCCCGGCGTTCAGATACTTGTACGTGCACCCGAGCGCGAAGTCGGCCGCCGAGACGTCCACCTCCATGGCGCCCACGCTGTGGCACACGTCCCACACCATGAGCGCCCCCGCGGCCTGCACCTCGGCGGTGGTCGCGGGCACGTCGTGGCGGGCGCCGGTGGCGTAGTCGACCTCCGCCATCAGCACCACGGCCGCGTCGTCGAAGCGCCCTTCCGCGACGTCGCGCACCTCGTAGCCGCCGAGCAGCCCGGCCAGCCCCTGCACCATGTAGTGGTCGGTGGGGAAGTTGCGTACGTCGGAGACGATCACGCGGCGGTCGGGGCGCAGCCGCAGCGCCGCCGCGACCGCCTGGAAGACCGCGATGGAGGTGGTGTTGCCCACCACGACCTGCCCCGGGCCCGCGCCGATCAGCGGGGCCAGCCGGTCGCCGACCGTCACCGGCTGCTGGAACCAGCCCGCGTGGTTCCAGCCGCCGACGAGTTGCCCGCCCCACTCCTCCTCGACCGCGCGCCGCACCCGCCCGGCGGCGCGACGGGGCAGCGCGCCCAGTGAGTTGCCGACGAGGTAGACGACTCCTTCGGGCAGCACGAACTCGTCCTTGAAGCGCCGCAGCGGATCGCCGGCGTCGAGCGCGAGGCACTGCTCGCGGGAGACGGCGAGGTCGCGCGGGGCCGCCTGAGCGGGCGGAACGACGGGTTCACGTCGGACGCCCTGGTCGTGCGTGCTCACGCCGTGAACACCGCGCGCACGGAGCCGAGCCCGTCGATGCGGGCCTCGAACTCGTCCCCGGCCTCGACGGGCACCACGGGGCCGAGCGCGCCGGTCAGCACGACGTCGCCGGCGCGCAGCGCGTACTCGGTGCGGCCCAGCCGGGTGGCCAGCCAGACGGCGGCGTTGAGCGGGTGGCCCAGGCAGTCGGCGCCGGAGCCGGTCGAGACCTGCTCGCCGCCCCTGGTCATGGTCATCCCGGCCGCTCGCAGGTCGAGCCCTGTGAGGGTGACGGGCGTGCTGCCCAGCACGTACGCCCCGGCGGAGGCGTTGTCGGCGATCGTGTCGGCCAGGGTGATGTCCCAGTCGGCGATGCGGGAGTCGGCGATCTCGATCGCGGGCAGCGCGAACTCCACCGCTCTGATCACGTCGGCCACCGTGAACGGCCCGCCGCTCAGGTCACGGCCGAGCACCAGGGCGACCTCGGCCTCGGCACGCGGCTGCAGGAACCTGCTCACGGGTACGGGCAGCCCGTCGCAGTAGGAGGCGTCCGCGAACAGCATGCCGAAGTCGGGCTGGTCGATGCCCATGCGCTGCTGCAGCGCCTTGTTGGTCACGCCGATCTTCCTGCCCGCGAGCCGCCGCCCCTCGTCGAGCGCCCGCCGGGTGTTGATCTCCTGTACGGCGTAGCCGTCGGCGGGCGTACTGACCAGGTCCCTGATGGGCGGGCACGGCTTGCCCGTACGCGCGGCCTCCAGCAGCCGGTCGGCGGCCTGGGAGCGGGCGTCCACGGCCTGGGACCATTCGTCATACATCTGGTTGCTCCAGTTTGATGGTGATCGTGGTGGGTTCAGAGTAGAAGTCGAGCGACTGGGTGCCACCTTCCCGGCCGATGCCCGACAGCTTCACGCCGCCGAACGGGGTGCGCAGGTCGCGCAGATACCAGGTGTTGACCCAGACGAGCCCGGCCTCCAGGCGTCGCGCCACCCGGTGGGCCCGGTCGAGACCGGTGGTCCAGAGCGTGGCCGCCAGTCCGTAGTCGCTGCTGTTGGCCAGGTCGATCGCCTCGGTCTCGCTGTCGAAGGGCGCGACGTGGCAGACGGGCCCGAAGATCTCTTCCCTATTGAACCTCGACCATTCCGACAAACCTGTCACCACCGTCGGTTCCACGAAATATCCGGAATCGCGGTGGTCGTTGAACACGGGGACGCCGCCCCCGGCGTGCACCTTGGCTCCCTCCGAGCGGGCCAGGGCGTAGTAGGAGAGCACCTTGTCGCGGTGCTCCAGCGAGATCATGGGTTGCGGCTCGACCTCCTGGGCCCGGCTCGCCAGCCGGACGCAGAACTCCTCGAAGATCGAGCGTTGCACGTAGAGGCGCTCGGTGCACAGGCAGACCTGGCCGCCGTTGGTGAAGACCGACTGCACGGCGCCGTCGACCGCCCGGTCGAGGTCGCAGTCGTCGAAGACCAGCCCGGCGTTCTTGCCCCCCAGTTCGAACGAGATCGGCTTGACCCGGTCGGCGACGGTCTTCATGATCGTGGTGGCCGTCCTGGTCGCGCCGGTGAACGTCACGCCGTCGACCCCGGGGTGCTCGACGAGGAGCTGGCCCGACGCCCCATAGCCGAAGATGACGTTGACCACGCCCGGCGGCAGGCCGGCCTCCGCGCAGACGTCGGCGAAGACCGCCGCCGAGCCCGGCGTGGCCTCCGAGGGCTTGACCACCACCGTGTTGCCCGTGACGAGCGCGGGGGCCAGCTTCCAGGTCATGAGCAGGAACGGCAGGTTCCACGGGACGATCACGGCGACGACCCCGAGCGGCCTGCGCACGGTGTAGCTGAGCAGGCCCGGCAGGTGGAAGGCCTCGTCGGGGCGCTGGGCGGCGATCTCGGCGAAGGCGCGGAAGTTCGCGATGCCGCGCGGGACGTCGAGCGTACGGGTCTGCTCGTACGGTTTGCCCGTGTCGGCGATCTCGGCCGCCACCAGGTCGTCGAAGCGAGCCTCGATGCCGTCGGCCAGGCGGCGCATCCACCCGGCGCGCTCGCCGACGGGCAGCGCGGCCCAGTCGCGCGCCGCCTCCCTGGCCGCCCGGACCGCACGGTCGACCACCTCCGGGTCGGCCTCGTGCGCCTGCCGCACCACCGCGCCCGTCACGGGATCATGGACAGGGAACGGGTTGCCCGCGGCCACCGGCAGGCCACCGATGAAATGGGTCAGCACAACACTCTCCTCTATCTCTCTGTATAGATCGCTGTGCGGTCGATGGACAACGGGTGGCCCGGGGACACGGAGCCTTGAATCGCATCGTCTCGGCGGATGACCCTGTCCGGATGGACATCTTCCGGTACCCCTTGATCGTCGCCATCATGGTCGGATGGCGCGGACGTGGGAATTGTGGGGAACAGTCATTATTGCTGGTACATTTGCGCTCCCCCTGGCCTTGCTAGCAATCTTGCTTCTCTCCCGCCACCGCGCCAGAGGCGGGCATCCCGCACCCCTGCGCACCTCCCTCGCAGACGTCGGCATCGTGACCGGGACCACGCCGTGGATCTGGATGATCCTCACTCCGTCCACAGGCAGGACAGGTGTCGTTCTCGTTCCGTTCACCGACCTCGCGGACCTCGTCGCGGCGCCGTGGGAGGCGGTGTTGGTCCAGGTCGGAGGCAATCTGCTGGTCTTCGCGGCACTCGGGGCGCTGCTGCCGGTACGCAGCCGGGCGATGTCCTCCACAGCCCGCGTTGCGGCCGTCGCCGCCGGGTTTTCGGTCCTCGTCGAGGTGCTCCAGTACGCCCTGCGGCTGGGCCGTTTCTCCTCCGTGGACGACGTCATTCTCAACACGACGGGCGCCGTGATCTTCGCTTTGGTTACTCGCCGCTGGTGGGCCGGTTGGATACCGGCCGTGACGGTATCGCGGTAACGGACCACTAAAAACAGCGCGGAATTCACCACACGGGCACGATCCGCTCAAAAGAAGCTCGCGACCAACCTGTGTATCTGTGCAATCGTGGACAGGACGGGGCAAGTTCTCTGGAGACGCCACAACCTGGTTGGTGACAGAGGGTGATCAAACGTGTCTGAATCCCCGGTACCCCACGAGCCCCCTATCTATCGCCGCATCGCCGACGGCCTCCGCGCCCGGATCCTGTCCGGCGAACTGCGCGACGGGGACCGACTACCGGGCGAGAACGCGCTGATGGCCGAATACGCAATCGCACGGGCAACCGCCAGGCAAGCGCTTGCCGTACTGATCAATGAAGGGTTGGCAGTGCCCAAACGAGGTTCGGGGGTATACGTGCGACTGTTCAAACCGATCCGCAGGCACGGCTCACGCCGTCTGTCACGCGAGCAGTGGGGTCAGGGACGGGCCATCTGGGACGCCGACGCGCGCGGCCGTCCCTTCGACGTCGACCGGGTGGAGGTGGAGCGGGAGCGGGCGTCCGACGAGGTGGCGAGCGTGCTCGACAGCCTGGAGGTCTGGGTACGCAGGCGGCGCTACTCCGTCGACGGCCGGCCCGTGCAGCTGTCCACCTCCTTCTTCCCCGCCCACCTGGTGGAGGGCAGCGCGATCACCCTCCCCGACACCGGTCCGGGCGGGGCCTACGCCAGGCTGGGTGACCTCGGCGTGCCTCCCGCCCACTTCACCGAGGAGGTGCGCGCCCGCATGCCGGCGCCGCGCGAGAGCGCCATGCTGGACCTGCCGGGAGGCACGCCGGTGATCGTGATCGCTCGTACGGCGTACACGTCGGGAGGGCTGCCGGTCGAGGTCAACGAGATGGTGCTGGACTCCGCCGCGTACGTACTCCAGTACGACTTCGACGCCTAGGTCAAGGCGATCTGTCAAGCGGGAAGGTTGACCTGACCGTCACGATCATAGAATTCTCTAGAGAGGTGGAGCATCTTCTAAGGAGATGGAACCTCGCCTGGGGGCCCGGGAAAGGTGGACGGAGATGTCCTTTGACCGACATCTTGCCGAAATAGCCCGGGAGTTTCCTCACTGGACCATCTGGCGGAGCGATGCGGGCCGCTGGTGGGCCACGAGACACCATCCGATCAGCGCGGCGCAGCGCGAGGCCGGATGCGCGATGACCATCGACGCGGACGACCCGGATGGCCTGCGCGACCAGCTCCGGGACCAGGAGGAACGGGCCGGCGAGCAGCACCCGTGGCGGGCCGGCCCGGCACCTCCCTGACGCCGGCCGGCAGCGACCGGCGTCACCACGAGCAGCCCGGTGCCGGGTCCAGCGTCTCGGCGGCCCCGGCACCGGGCCACCAGACACGGAGGGGCCACGAACGCGGAAGCCTCCGACCCTATCGGGGGCGGGGGCTTCCGCTCAGCACCGTCGTCTCCCCGCCACGGCGGGGCAGTGCCCTACTTGTTCACCTCCGACAGGCGGATGACGTTCACCTCGGTGTCGTCGGACACCTTGACCCTCTGGGTCTTGTCCGAGTCGTCCTCGTCGGCGGCGGCCCGCACGTCCTCCTGCGGCTCAGCGGGAGCCGATGCGGGAGCCGGCGCGGGCGTGGCGCCGGCCGCGGGCGCGGGGCTCGCGCCGGACGCCGGAGCAGGCGTGGTGCCGGACGCCGGAGCAGGCGTGGTGCCGGACGCGGGTGGCACGGCGTTGTCGGGGATCAGCGCCCCGGCCGCCGACTCGCTGCGCATGAGGTCACCCAGCACGGTGCTGACCTCGGTCAGCCGCCGCACGACCTCGGTGTGCGTGTTGGTCAGATATTCGACCCGGCGGCCCGCCTGCTCGTCGAGCGTGGCGGTGCGCTGCCTGGCCGACTCCAGCATCGAGTCGGCCTCCTCGCGCGCGCTCGTCACCAGCTGCTCGGCCTGCGCGTTGGCGTTCTGCAGCAGCTGGTCCGACTGCGACTGGGCCGCCGCGGTCACCCGCTCCGACTCTGCCTTGGCCTCTCTGAGCGCCTCTTCCGCCTCGTTGCGGGCCGCCGTGAGCTGTTCTTCCGCGTCGGCGCCCGCCTGGGCCAGCATCCGCTCCGCCGACTGCGTTGCTTCGTTCACCCGCCGCTCGGCCTCCGCCTGGGCGGAAGAAAGGATCTTGTCGGCGGTCTCGCGGGACGTCGTCACCAGGCGCTCGGCCTCCGCCTTGGCCGTGTCGCGCACGCTGGCGGCCTCGGCCTCGGCGTCCTCACGCTTGGCCGCGGCCTCCTCCTCGCCCAGCCGCAGGATCTGCGCGAGGCGAGGGCTGAGGTCCTCATAACTCTGTGGCGTCTCGACCATGCGGCGCCTGGCCTCCGCCAGCTCGATGCGGCCCTGCTCGGCCTGATCGATCGCGCGCGCCAGCCGCTCTTCAAGATCACGTATCTGGTTTCGGACGCGGACCATGTAGTCGTGAACCTGACGGCGGTTGTAGCCGCGCATCACGACTTCGAAGGTGTCCTCTTGCATCAGATCGGGGAGGCTCTCGTGCTGGTTTGTCATGGGGGTTACCTAAGGGTGGTTTGCGTGAGGCGGGGGAAAACTGCGGGTTGTGAGGGTTCGGCAACGAGACGTCAGGAAACGACTTTCCTGCCATCTGCCCACGTCCGCAACCCGAACGCCATACCCGGAGCAGGAATTACGATGTGACAGATGTACATAGCAGCGTTGGACAACGGGGCAGTTCCGGACATTCATCCCGAGGCGTACATCGCGCCTGGTGCCGTGGTGGTGGGCAGCGTGCGGGTGGGCCGAGAGTCCAGCATCTGGTACGGCTCCGTTCTCCGGGGTGACGACGAGCGGATCGAAATCGGCGAAACATGCAACGTACAGGATCTTTGCTGCCTGCACTCCGACCCGGGTGAGCCGGCGATCCTCGAGGACCAGGTGAGCCTCGGCCACAAGGCCATGGTCCACGGCGCTCACGTCGAGTCGGGCGCGCTGATCGGCATCGGCGCGATCGTGCTGGGCGGCGCCCACATCGGAGCGGGCACCCTGGTGGCGGCGGGGGCGCTGGTCGGGCCCGGCAAGAAGATCCCGTCGGGCGTGCTGGTCGCCGGAGTGCCGGGGAAGATCGTGCGCGAGCTCACCGACGACGACCGCGAGTCCTTCGCCCGCACGCCGGACAACTACGCGGCCAAGGCGCTCAGGCACCGGAAGGCGTCATCGCTTTGATCAGCACCTCGTCCGTCACCGACGCGTTGTTCAGCGGGTCGGCGTAGTCGGGCAGCTCCGGCCGCAGGAAGCGCACATAGTCGACGGTCAGCTTGAGGTCGGGCTGACCCTTGATCTGCTTGGCGTTGCCCTTGTCCGCGTCCTTCTTCAGCGTGCTGTAGCTGTCCCAGTCGGTGTAGCCGGTGATGCCCCACTGCAGCGCGTCGGGAAGGGTGGACGGCCAGCGCTGCCCCACCTTCCACTTACCCTTCTCCTCCTTGTAGAGGGCGACGAACACGCGGCCGACCCGGCCCAGCACGAGCTCGACCCAGCCGTCCTTGACGGCCAGCTCCTCCGGCTTGGAGCTGCCGTCCTTGGTGTACTTCACCTCGATCTGGCCGGACTTCTCGCCGGTGCCGGTGGTGATCGACACCCAGTTGGGCTTGGCGTACGAGCCGGGCTGGCGGGCCATCAGGCCGCCGAGCGAGAACTTGCGCTTGGGCCGGCCGCCCGCCTTGCCCTCGACCTTGACCCTGGCGTGCATGACGATGTCGCCGGCCAGCTCCTGGTAGACGAAGGGGCCGCGGAAGCCGTCGAACCAGGCCGAGGTCTTGGGCTCCAGGTAGAGCGAGCCCTTCGCGGTCTTGTCGACGTCGAGCTTGGCGATCCGGTCGATGTCCTTCTCGGTCTTGCTCAGCTTGGTCCACATCGACAGGTCGGCGGCGTCGTTGAACTCGGTCGTGGCCTCGCCCACCTCACCTCCGGGCGTCGGCGGCTCGGCGTTCTCCAGCGTGAGCACGCCGGGCCCGCTCGGCGACGGCGGCGCCGCCGCGCCCGTGCCGCAGCCGGAGAGCACGCCTACGATCGCCAGCACCCCTGCTACCTTCGCCCTCATACTGGAACATTCTGCCGTGAAAAGCTGATGGATGATCCGGGTACGGCCAGTACGATGACGGCCGTGCGACCTTGGGACGTGTTCACCTCCGCGGAGGCGGAGATCCGGGCGATGGTCGCAGACCCACGCTGGCAGGCGCTCTCGCCGCCCGACCGCGCGCACGTCCTGGCGGCCAGAATCCTGGTGACCCCCGACGGCGACAGGTGGCTCTTCGGCGCCCACGCCCGGTGGCACCTGCACGATCCCGCCGACGGCCGCTGGCGTCTGGCGCCGCCGCCGCGCGGCACGCGGGCGCGTCAGGTGGGCCACCCCGCGGCGGTGCTGCCCGACGAGGTGATCCCGCAGGGCTCCGACTTCCACGCGGAGCCGGGTTCGACCCAGGCGTTCGTCGGCCCCGACGTGCCCGAGAGCCTCACGGAACGGGTGCGGGTGCTGCTGCGGGCGAGCGGGCGCAGGTCTGAGCTCGACTATCCGCTGACCGCCTTCGACGAGATCTTCGCCTCCGACGTGCCGAGCACCGTCGCCGCCGTCTGGGGCACGATCATGTGGTGCGCGTACGCGCCGGCGTTCGACGGCAACGAGCGGCTCATCACGGTGTTCGGCGAATATCTGTGCCGCCCGCTGCCCGGGGACGAGTGGGTGCGCTGGCTGCCCGCGCCGCCGCTGCTCGACCTCACCACCCTCGTGTCCGAGCGGCTGCGGGCGGGCAGGCCCCAGGCCGCGCTCAGGCTGGCGGCCGTGATGGCCGACACGGCGCAGATCCTGCTCTCCGACACCCGGTTCAGGCCGCGGGCGCTCGCCCTGCTCACGATGGTCGAGCCGATGCTGCGCCACCAGGGCATCGACGACGCCCACGTCGACGAGGAGACCCTGCGCCAGGCGTGGTTGCGGCGCCGCCCCGCGCGGCTGGCCCGGGCGACGTTCGTGGAGAGCGACCCCGCGGCGCACTTCTCGCACTCGGTCTACGACCTCGTGGACACGCTGCGGTTCACGCCCGACCCGCCGGCGGCCGCGGCAGCGCTCCTCGCCGACCTGTCCGACTCCCAGCGATCGCTGCCCGCGCTGCTGGACCACCGGCTCAGGATGGCGTACGAGGAACTGGCGCGGGCCGGGCTCACCGGCACCTCCGCCAGGGAGCAGACCGAGCCCGACGGGTTCCCCGTGCAGGGACGTCCCGGCGGGGTGTCGACGGCGCCCGCGCCAGTGGCCGAGCTCGCGCCGCCAGACCGCGGGAGCACGGCGGCGGTGCTGGGGGCCGCGTACGCCATGGGGCT
>NZ_SMLD01000172.1:0-19784 GCF_004352805.1 Nonomuraea mesophila | reverse complement strand
GTTGTGTATACGAGAAGGGGGCAGGGCTTGGCCGGCGAACTGTTCCACGGCCTGACCCATTGCCTGGCGTACGTCACCCCCTTGCGCCACCGTTTGGGCTATGCCCTGACCTGCTTGGCGTAGTGCCTCTCTGGGACGTGACATTGGACCTTCCTTTTCCGCTACAGGCGATTTCGACCGTATCGGGTATGACTTGCTGATCGCTTGCAGTGCGGCATCACATATGTATTGCTGTTCGTAGCGGGTGTGCTGCGCGCTGCGCATCGCCGCCTGGTTCGAGGCGCCCGTCGAAGTGGTCTTCTCCACCAGCCCGTTCCCGAGGATCGGCGAGCGGTCCGCATGACGCTTTCTGTCGGTCCGGCCGCCTACAGTGGGCAGCATGCGACCGGTCACAGATTTGCAGCGGAAGGTGGCGCCCTTCGAGGTCGTCACCGAGATGACTCCCTCCGGCGACCAGCCGACGGCCATCGCCGAGCTGGAGCACCGCGTCAAGGCCGGAGACAAGGACAGCGTGCTGCTGGGCGCCACCGGCACCGGCAAGACGGCCACGATCGCCTGGCTGATCGAGCGCCTGCAGCGGCCCGCTCTCGTCATGCAGCCCAACAAGACCCTGGCCGCGCAGTTCGCCAACGAGCTGCGCGAGATGCTGCCCAACAACGCGGTCGAATACTTCGTCTCTTACTACGACTACTACCAGCCTGAGGCCTACGTCCCGCAGAGCGACACCTACATCGAGAAGGACTCCTCGATCAACGACGAGGTCGAGCGCCTGCGCCACTCGGCGACCAACTCGCTCCTCACCCGGCGCGACACCATCGTGGTCGCGTCCGTGTCGTGCATCTACGGCCTGGGCACGCCACAGGAATACGTCGACCGCATGGCCAGACTCCGCGTCGGGATGGACGTCGACCGCGACCAGCTGCTGCGCCGCCTGGTCGACATGCAGTACACCCGCAACGACCTCGCCTTCACGCGGGGCACGTTCCGGGTGCGCGGCGACACGATCGAGATCATCCCGAAATACGAAGAGCTGGCCGTGCGCATCGAGATGTTCGGCGACGAGATCGAGAAGCTCTGCACCATGCACCCGCTGACCGGCGAGGTCATCACCGAAGACGAAGAGCTCTACATCTTCCCCGCCTCCCACTACGTCGCGGGCGAGCAGCGCATGGCGGCCGCCGTGGCGGGCATCGAGGCGGAACTGGCCGAACGCCTGTCGGAGCTGGAGCGCCAGGGCAAGCTGCTGGAGGCGCAGCGGCTGCGCATGCGCACGACGTACGACATCGAGATGATGCGCCAGATCGGCACCTGCTCCGGCATCGAGAACTACTCGCGCCACATGGACGGCCGCGAGGCCGGCAGCGCGCCCAACACGCTGCTCGACTACTTCCCCGAGGACTTCCTCCTCGTGCTCGACGAGTCCCACCAGACCGTTCCGCAGATCGGCGCCATGTACGAAGGCGACGCCTCGCGCAAGCGCACGCTGGTCGAGCACGGGTTCCGGCTGCCGTCGGCGCTCGACAACCGGCCGCTCAAGTGGGAGGAGTTCCTGGAGCGCATCGGCCAGACCGTCTACCTGTCGGCCACCCCCGGCCCCTACGAACTGGGCCGGGTCAAGGGCGAGGTGGTCGAGCAGGTCATCCGCCCGACCGGCCTGGTCGACCCCGAGATCGTGGTCAAGCCCACCAAGGGCCAGATCGACGACCTGGTCCACGAGATCCGCGAGCGGTCCGAGCGCGACGAGCGCGTGCTGGTCACCACGCTGACCAAGAAGATGTCGGAAGACCTGACCGACTACCTCCTGGAGCTCGGCATCCGGGTGCGCTACCTCCACAGCGAGGTCGACACGCTGCGCCGCATCGAGCTGCTGCGCGAGCTGCGCACCGGCGAGTTCGACGTGCTCGTCGGCATCAACCTCCTGCGCGAGGGTCTCGACCTGCCCGAGGTCTCGCTGGTGTCGATCCTCGACGCCGACAAGGAGGGCTTCCTGCGCTCGGAGACGTCCCTGATCCAGACCATCGGCCGCGCCGCCAGAAACGTCTCCGGCCAGGTCCACATGTACGCCGACAAGGTCACCCCGTCGATGGAGCGGGCCATCGACGAGACCAACCGGCGCCGGGCCAAGCAGCTCGCCTACAACGAGGCCAACGGCATCGACCCGCAGCCGCTGCGCAAGAAGATCGCCGACATCCTCGACTCGCTGCAGCGCGAGGACGCCGACACCGACCGGCTCCTCGGCGGAGGCCGGTCGGTGTCGCGCGGCAAGGCACCGGTGCCAGGCTTCGCCGCCCGGCAGGCCGGCCAGCACGCCAAGGCCATCGCCGGCGACATGCCGAGGGCCCAGATGGAGTCCCTGATCGACTCACTGACCGAGCAGATGCACCAGTCGGCCGCCGACCTGCAGTTCGAGGTGGCCGCCCGGCTGCGCGACGAGATCAAGGAGCTGAAGCGCGAGCTGCGCGACATGCGCGAGGCCGGCGTCGAATAACCACCCACGCCGGCCGAGCCCGCCCGCTCGGCCGGCGGGCTCGGCGTGCGGGTGGAGGCGGCGTCACATGCGCGCTTCCCGCCGCAGGAGGGCGGCGAGCCCGTCGGGGGAGGCGGCCGTGACGCCCTTGGCGGCGAACCAGGTGGCGACGTTGTGCGCGTCGCGGTCGAGGAACGACGGTCCCGCCGGATGCGCGATCACGTCCACGATCTGCGGAAGGTCGATGATGACCAGCCTGCCGTCGTGCACCAGGAGGTTGTACGGCGACAGGTCCCCGTGGGCCAGCCCCTCCCCGGCCAGGGTGAGCATGGCCGTGACCAGTTGCTCCCACAGGTCGTCCAGATCGTCGCTCACCTGGGCGAGCCGCGGCGCCGCGAAACCGTCCCGCGTGCCGATGAACTCCTCGAGGATCTCCGTCCCGACGATCTGCACCGGATACGGCACCGGCACGCCGAGCTCCCACAGCCGGCACAGCGCCGCGAACTCGGCCACCGCCCACTGAGCGGCGATCACCTGCTTGCCGAAGGCCGTGCGGTTGGCCATGGCCCGGTTCATCCGGCTCTCACGGGTGCTGCGCCCCTCCAGGTAGCCGGCGTCGCGATGGAACAGGCGGTGCTCCGACGACCGGTAGCGCTTGGCGGCCAGCAGGCACTCCCGGTCGGTGCCGGGCACGCCGCGGGAGATGAGGTGGACGTCGGCCTCCTTGCCGGTCTTGAGCACGCCGTACTCGGTGTCCACGGCGGCCAGTTCGGTGACCAGCCAGTCAGGGTGGGGCCGGGGGCCCTTCTCCGTGGGCGTGCTCTGGTCCCAGGTGGACCAGCGATCACCTTCGGGAGGGCCGTCGTCGGTCTCGGGCGTGCTCTCCAGCCAGGCGATGTCGTCGGCGTCGAGGGCGTTCTTGCCGCGGCGGCGGTGTTGCGAATGCTTCGGCACGGTGGATTGCTCCAGAAATGAGGCCCACCGGCTCGTCGATCAGGTCAGCGACCGCCCGGTGGGAAGGTGTGAGGACGCGGAAAACGGCACGCGAACAATCGTCATCACGGTCTCACCCTCCCTCCGTGTCGCTGCGATCAACTCGCCCTCGACTATGCCGATGCCTCGTGCGCGCCGCAACCGAATTAACGCGGGGGAGACCGGCCAGGGCGGGGCGGATATAGCCGTGCGGCGGACCTGCCGGGCTTGTACGGTGCGGACATGCGACGATGCGGGGAGTGCGGGCAGTGGGAGCCGGCAGGCGCTCATGACTGTGCCCGGTGCGCGAGGCTGGTCGACGAGATCGTCGAGGAGGGCTGGCGTTCCTTCGTCACACACGAGTTCGGTGCGCTGGAGCCGGCGGGAGAGCGGCAGGTCGCCGAGATGGTCGTGGACGAACCGGACCGGCATGTGTGGCGCGTGGTCGACGCCGCGTACGACCGCCTGACGTGCCCGGAGTGCGGCGGCCGGCTCAGCGGGGGCCCCGCCGGGTGCGCCCCCTGCGACCTGGCCAACGGTTTCCGCTATTCGGCCATCGAGATCGACCGGCCGGGTGTGCCGGCGGGCAACGAGCACGTGTTGCGGGTCAACGTGGCCGTGACACGACGGCCGTCCGGGGTCTCGGCGTCGGAGGTGCTGCTGCGGCGCCTGTCGCTGCCCGTGCTCCTGGACGGCCGGCTGCCCACTCTGGCGCAGGCCCAGGCGACCAAGGCCATGGCGCGCAGGGGCGCCTCCGAGTCGGAGCTGGCCACGGTCGTCTTCAGGGACTGGGGCCGCGGGTGACGTCAGAGGTCACTCCGCGACGGCACTCAAATCAAGATCAATGTCTATGTCGAACCCAATGTCGGTCTGCAGCCGCTTGCGGTGAATGCCGGTAGGGACATATGCCTTGACCGCTGGCTCCAGCTCGAATGTATAGACCACGGGCTGGCTGTTCTCCTGTTCGACTCGCCAGAAGTGCTTGATGCCCGCGTTTGAGTATTTGATCGGCTTGGTGGCCCGATCTCGTTCCCTGGATTCGTCCGAGACCACTTCGATGACGAGATGGACATCCTCGGGCTTGAACGAAGTGCCCTTGGTGCTGAAGGCCGATCTTTTGACCAGGAGGACGTCCGGCTCCGGACGCTGACGCACTCCCAGCGTCACCGTCATCTCGCGAACAGCCATCAGCTCTCTCGGCGGACGGAGCGACCGCTCGAACAACCGCAGCGCGAGCATGTGGAAGCCGGTTTGTGGCGACATCATGATGAGTGACCCATCGATCAGCTCGACGTGCCGTGGCGCGTCGGGGGGAAGGTGATCGAGCATGTCGGCGGTCCAGCCACCGGGAGGGCCGGGGTAGAACCACTCCGGGAGGGCCGTGGTCATCGGAATGCCTCCTCAGCGAAGCTCACGCTACGCATACATTGTGTCACGACGAGCGATGGTCAGGGTTCTTTCCTGCGTTCCTCCATCGTGCGGCGGTAGAGGTCGTCGATCTCGTCCAGCGGGTCGGGGTCGCGGCGGCGGGACTCGATCTCCAGGTCGGTGCGGGAGGTCAGGTCGGCGATGCCCGACGCGGTGTGGTGGACCTGGTCGTTGAGCAGGCCCGTGCGGATGCGGGCGCACGTGGCCGTCAGCGTGGCCTGGTGCTCCCGGAGCCGGTCGAGCGTGACGTGGTCGACGTAGGAGGACACGCGCTGCTGCTGGGCGAACATCGCCAGCTGCTCGTCGTGCGTGTCGACGTGCTTGGTCAGGTCGGCCATGATGCGCGGCAGGTCGCCCAGGCCCCACCCCTGGCGCTGGGCCTGGTCGACGGCCTGGCGGGTGAGGGTCATCTCGCGGCGCAGGTCGAGCCGGAGACGTTCGATCTCCGCGGCCTCGCCTGTGCCCATCGCGTTGACGTGCGTGGTGATCCGCGTCGTGGCCTCCCTGGCCTTGACCGCGGCCTTCTTTCCCAGCTTGACGAGCACGTAGATGCCGACGCCGCCCAGCAGAAGGAGGAACGCCAGGATCACCAGGGCGATGAGAAGGATTTCGCTGATCTCCGCCACCTCCTGTTGGGGTTGATGATGTGAAGGATAGTGCGGCCGGGCGGGTCCGGGGCGCCTGGCCATGACCACTCTTGATCGATCAGTTTGGCCTGTGTTTCAGTTCACCATCGGCCTTGGTCGCCGGGCAGTGCCTCACGCCGGCCGGCGACGCGACCAGAGGCGTTTGTGCGGCAGAAGGGAACACGGCGGTGCTTGAGGACAAGGTTGTGATCGTCACTGGCGGTGCGAGGGGGATGGGGGCCGCGACGGCACGGCGGTGTGCCGCGGCGGGGGCGCGGGTGGTGCTCACGGATGTGCTGGTCGACGAGGGTACGGCCACGGCCAAGGAAATGGACGCCCGGTTCATCGCCCACGACGTGCGGGAGGAGGACCAGTGGGCGGAGGTGGTGGCCCGGACGGTGGACGAGCACGGGCGGATCGACGGGCTGGTCAACAACGCGGGCATCGCCACCATGCTGATGATCGAGCAGCAGCCGGCCGAGGAGTTCGAGAACGTGCTGCGGGTCAACCTGCTCGGCACGTTCCTGGGCCTCAAGGCGGTCGTGGGGCCCATGCGGGAGTCGGGCGGCGGAGCCGTCGTGAACCTGTCGTCGGTCGCGGGGCTCAGCGCCCTGCCCGGCACGGGCGGCTACGGAGCCTCGAAGTGGGGGGTGCGCGGGCTGACCAAGATCGCGGCGTTGGAGTTCGGGCGCCACCGCATCCGGGTCAACTCCGTACATCCTGGGATGATCGTCACGCAGATGACCGAGCCGCTCGGCGCGGTGTCCGGCGAGGACACCTTCCCTCTCGCGCCGGCCGGGCGCTGGGGCGAGCCGGAGGAGGTCGCGGAGACGATCGCGTTCCTGCTGTCCGACGCGGCCTCGTACGTGACGGGCGCCGAGGTGGCCGTCGACGGTGGGCTGACGGCGGGGGAGGCCGCGCTGCTGATGCGCCCCGACCGCAGCCGCATGGAGGGGAACCGGCGGGACGGCGGCCGGCCGGAAGAGGAGCGGTAGACCGATGCCGTACGCCGAGGTCGCGGAGGATGTCCGGCTCTTCTACACCGATGACGGCGACGGGCCGCCGCTGCTGCTCGTGCACGGGTGGGGTACCGACTCGCACCAGTGGTCCTGGCACATCGACGCGTTCGCCGCCCGGCACCGGGTTATCGCCGTCGACCTGCGCGGGCACGGTTACTCGTCGGTGCCGGCGACCGGCAACACGCCTCGTGCGATGGCCGGGGACCTGCACACTCTGCTCGCCGACCACCTCGGCGTCCCCCAGGCGGTCGCGGTCGGCCACTCGATGGGCGCCCAGGTGGTGTCCGTCCTCGCCGTCGAGCATCCGGAGCGGGTACGCGGGATCGTCGCCGTCGACCCCGGCTACGGCATGACGGCGGACATCGCCGCGGCCTTCCCCCAGATGATCGCGGGGCTGCGCGGCGAGCACGCGCACACGGTCGCCGAGCAGATCGACGAGTGGTGCACGAACGCCGCCACCCCTGCCGTCATCAGGCGCTGGCACAAACGCCGGCTGCACGGCATGCCGCCGCACGTGCTGGCGGAGGCGTTCGAGGCGATGTTCACCGCTCCGGAGGCGATCGGGGTGCGGCCGGCCTCCGACGCCTACCTGGCGCGCAGGCGGTGCCCGGTGTTGTCGATCTGGTCGGACCAGGAACGGGCGCGCTGGGAGGCCGCGCTGCTGCGCGATCCGGCCTCGAAGGTCGTGTGCTGGGAGGGGTCGAGCCACCGGCTGCACGAGGAGCGGGCCGCCGAGTTCGTGCACCTGGTGGAGAGGTGGGCGGGCCGCCTGAGGCCGTGAGAGGACCCCACGGGCGGGGGCGGGCGTGACGGGAGCGGGTGTCAGGTCGCGGGACGGCCCCCGGCCGCCCGTCCGCGGGCGCGGCGGCGGCGTACTTTTCTGATGAGCCACCAGCCGAGAACGGCGAGCAGCAGCAGTGCGACGATCACCAGGACGGGCAGGAAGATCGCGATCAGGCTCATCCCGAGCGAGCCCGCGTCCTCCGCCGTGCTCACGACCGGCGCGCCGGTCCCGGCCGTGCCGACGTTGATCACTGGCCGGGCGGTGGTCTTGACCACGTGTACGGCCAGCGCCATCACGATGCCCAGCAACCATCCGGCCCACGGGTGCTCGGCCATCCACGTCGAGCGGTCGATCTCGGCGGCGGCGCTCGTGGCGGAGAACACCACGCCTCCGGACGCCGGGCGGATCACGGTCTGGATGGCGTCGTTGACGGTGTCGACGGCGGGCACCTTGTCGAGCACCGTCTCCGCGACCAGCAGCACCGCGATCACGGCCAGCACGCCCCAGTTGGACAGCCAGCCGTAGCCGTCGGGGAGCTTCACGGCGTCGGTGAGGTTGGCGAGCACGCCCACGACGAGGAGCGGGATGTAGGCGTTGAGCCCGGCGGCCGTGGACAGGCCCAGACCGGTCAGAGCGGCGAGCATGCCCCTAGTCTGCCCGGGCCGCGTCGTCCATGAGGCCGGCCAGAGCGGGACCGGTGAACTCGGCCACCGCCCGCTCGTACTTCTCCATGCCCCACGACCAGAAGTCGAAGTCGATGGTCTCGTTCACGCTGTCCTGGATGGAGGCCCACAGTGTCCAGCCGTACTTGGACATGAGGCCGAGCAGGCGGGCGCGGGCGATCTTGTGGCGGAGCGGGCGGCCGTAGTAGGCGGTGACGAGCGCCTCCAGATGGCCCAGCGGCAGGTCGGCCTCGCTCCAGACGTTGCCGAGCTCGAAGCAGGGGTCGTTGTTGCCGGCGTACTCGTAGTCGATCAGCCAGAGGCGCCGGCCGTCGTCGAGGATGTTCCCCGGCAGAAGGTCGTTGTTACACGGAACCGTGCCTTCATCCCTTATAGCCAGACATTTCCGGATGTCGGCAACGATGGGCATGAAGTCGAGATAGCGGGCCGGAAGCCGGAAGCCGCGTTCCTGGACGATCCGCAGATAGCGCCGCTGGACGTCGAACATGTCGAAGTCGCTCACGAACCGTGGTCCGGCGTGCAGCCGCCGGCACACCTCCGCCACCCTCGGCAGGTTGGCCGGATCGTGCAGATCCGCCTCGGTGAACGTGCGCGCGTCGATGTAGCCCACCACCAGCACTCCCTGACCGCGCAGGTAGGCGTGCACCGGCGCGCCGACCCCCGCGCGGGCCGCCGCGATCGTGTTGGCGTGCTCGGCGTCCCTGTCGATGGCCAGCAGCGCTCCGTCGCCGGCCGACACGCGCACGACGTACGACCCGCCGGGCGTGGTCACCTTATAGTTGCGATTGGTCAACCCCCCCGGCAGCTCTTCCACGGCTCGTGGCATGCCGGACAACAGGGGGATGCGGTCGAGGACCTGGGCAACGGCCATGGTCGATGCTAGCTCCACCGGCCTAAACGGTCTAGACCTTTTGGGGTACGGCGATTAGCCTCGCGACCATGAGCGACTCGGCCCGCATCGTGGTCATCGGTGGCGGGGTGGGCGGCACGTCCGTCGCCTACCACCTCACCCAACTAGGCGAACGCGACGTCGTCCTGCTGGATCGGGACGAGCTCACCAGCGGCTCCACCTTCCACTCCGCGGGCCTGGTCGGCCAGCTGCGGTCCGACCCGACGCTGACCCGGATGAACCAGTACTCCGTCGAGCTCTACCGCACCCTCGACGCGGGCTGGACGGAGTGCGGCGGCATCAAGCTGGCCTCCACCCCCGAGCGCATGGCCGAGATCCGCCGCCAGATCGGCTGGGCGCGCACGTTCGGGCTGCCGCTGCAGGAGATCTCGGTGGCGGAGGCCGTGGACCTGTTCCCCCTCATGGACCCCGAAGGAGTCGTGGGCGCCGCGTACCTGCCGACGGACGGGCAGGTGGACCCCTCCCAGCTGTGCTACGCGCTGGCCGCGCGCGCCCGCGAGGGCGGGGCGAGGCTGCGCACCAGGACCCGCGTCCTCGGCATCACCACCGAACGCGGCCGGGTCACCGGCGTGCGCACCGACCAGGGCGACATCGACTGCGAGGTCGTGGTCAACTGCGGCGGCATGTTCGCCGCCGAGATCGGCCGCATGGCCGGCGTGCGCGTCCCGATCGTGCCGATGTCCCACCAGTACGTGGTGACCGACGCCTGCCACGACCACACGGCCCTGCCCACGCTGCGCGACCCCGACCTGCTCGTCTACTACCGGCAGGAGGTGCAGGGCCTGGTCATGGGCGGGTACGAGCGCACATGCGCCCCCTGGACGGCCGGCCCCGGCACCTTCGACGCGGTGCCCCCCGGCTTCAACGGCCGCCTGCTGCCCGAGGACTGGGCGAGGTTCGAGGAGATCTCCGACAACTCCAGGATCCGCGTGCCGGCCATGGCCGACGTCGGCATCCGCAAGCTGATCAACGGGCCCGAGGCGTTCACCCCCGACAACGAGTTCTGCCTGGGGGAGACGGAGGTGGGCGGGTTCTTCGTCGCGGCCGGGTTCTGCGCCCACGGCATCGCCGGCGCGGGCGGCATCGGCAAGGTGATGGCGGAGTGGATCGTCGAGGGCGAGCCGGCCATGGACGTCCGGCACATGGACATCCGCAGGTTCGGCAGCCACTACCGCTCGCCGTCGTACACGCTCAAGCGCGCGGTCGAGAACTACGAGACCTACTACGACATCCGCTACCCCGGCCACGAGCGGTCGGCGGGGCGGCCGCTGCGGGTCTCGCCCGCGTACGCCTGGCACCAGGGCCACGGGGCAGTCTTCGGCGAGAAGGCGGGCTGGGAGCGGGTCAACCACTACGCGGCCAACGAAGCCGGCGGGGACGACGGCGAGCGCCCCGCCGGCTGGGCGGGCCGCGCGTGGTCGCCCGCGACCGGGGCCGAGCACCGGGCCACGCGCACGGCCGCGGGGCTGTTCGACGAGAGCTCGTTCGCCAAGATCGAGGTCACCGGCCCCGACGCGGCCGCCCTGCTGGAGTGGGTGTGCGACAACCGGGTCGCCCGCGAGGTCGGCGCCGTCACCTACACCCAGGCGCTCAACCGGCGCGGCGGCATCGAGTGCGACTTCACCGTCACCCGGCGCGGCGAGGAGGAGTTCCTCGTCGTCACCGGCACCGCGTGCGGCACGCACGACCTCGGCTGGCTGCGCAAGCAGGCCGCGCTCACGGGCTCGGCCGCCAGGATCGCCGACGTCACCGGCCGCTACGCCTGCTTCGCCCTGTGGGGGCCGCGCGCCCGCGACATCCTGTCCGGGCTCACGCCCGACCCGCTCGGCTTCCCGTTCATGTCGTCACGGGAGCTCACCGTGGGGGACGTGCCGGTGCTGGCGCTGCGGGTGACGTTCGTGGGGGAGCACGGCTGGGAGCTCTACTGCTCCAGCGAGTACGGGCTCGCGCTGTGGCGGACGTTGTGGGAGGCGGGCCGGCCGCACGGGATGGCGGCCTGCGGCTACCACGCCATCGACAGCCTCCGGCTGGAGAAGGGCTACCGGGTGTGGGGCGCCGACATCGGGCCCGAGACGACGCCGTACGAGGCCGGGCTGGGCTTCTGCGTCAAACCGGACAAGGAGTTCCTCGGCAGGGACGCCCTGGACCCCGATCCCGGCCGGCGGCTGCGCTGCGTGACACTGAGCGACCCGAGGGCGGTCGCGCTCGGCAACGAACCGGTCAGGGCGGACGGCCAGGTGCTGGCCCGCGTCACCTCCGGCGGCTACGGCTACACCGCCGGGGAGTCGATCGCGTACGCGTACCTGCCGGTCGGGCCGGGCGCCGAGGTGGAGATCGAGGTGGAGGGCGCCTGGGTGCCGGGCACGGTGGTCAAGGCTCCGCTGGTCCCGTGACTCCGCTGCGCACCGAGATGCGCACCCGGTCGGGGCGGAACAGGTCTCGGGCGAACTCCACGGGCCGGCCGCCCGCCGCGTACGCCGTGCGCTCGATCAGCATGAGCGGCGCCCCCGGCGGTATGTCCAGGTCCGCGGCCTCGGCCGGGCGGGCGATCACCGGGTCGAGCCGTTCGACGGCCGTGCGCGGGGCCAGGTCGTAGCGCTCGGCCAGCAGCGTGTAGAGGGAACCGGTCAGATCCTGGTCGAGCAGGCCGGGCAGGTCGGGGAAGCAGGAACGTTCGAGCGCCACCGGCGAGCGACCGGCCGAGCGCACCCTGGCCACCTCGTGCACCGGCGAGCCCGGCGCCACCCGCAGCGCCCTGGCCACCGCCACGGTCGCGGGCACCGTCTCCGCCACCAGGATCCGCGCCTCGGCCCGCAGGTGCGCCCGCCGGATCTGCTCGGTGAACCCGGTGAGCCCGGTCAGGTCGCACTCGATGCGCGGCTCGGCCACGAACGCGCCACCCGCCCGGCCGGGCACCCTGACGAGCACGCCGTCGCGTTCCAGCGTGGCCAGCGCCTGCCTGAGCGTCATCCTGCTCACGCCGAGCCGCCCGGCCAGCTCCCGCTCGCCGGGCAGCCGGTCGCCCGGCATCAGCTCGCCGCTGGAGATCGACTCGAGCAACCACCGCTCGATCTGCACGTGCGCGGGGACGCCGGAGCCGCGCTCCAGCTGAGGCGGGGTCCCGACCACACGCGCATCGTAGCCCGGTCAGCCCCCGGCGGCCTCCTGCGGCCCCGAGGCAGGCAGGGGCAGCGGCAGGCCGGGCAGACCGTCGATGCTGGTGGCGACATGCTCCTTACGGGAGAAATAGGCGTTGAGCGACTCGTCGTCCTCCCGCGCGAACCGCTTCGCGTGCAGGTCGCGGTCCTGCTCGTACGACATGAGCGGAACCGCGTAGCCGCACGTGTCGCGGATCAGCTCGGCGCGGACGACCACGATCGCCCGCAGCCCGTGCGCGCCGGTGTCGACCCCGGGGAAGCGGGCGGCCAGCCCGGCCCACCTGGGGTCGTCCCTGAACACGGGCTCGCCGCGCCCGTGCACCCGCACGATGGTCGGCGGCCCGTCGAAGGCGCACCACATCAAGGTGATGCGGCCGTTCTCGCGCAGGTGGGCGACGGTTTCCGCGTTGCTGCCCGCGAAGTCGAGGTAGGCCACCGTCAGCTCGTCGAGAACCGCCAGCGAACCGCTCACCCCCTTGGGGGACAGGTTGATCGTGCCGTCGCCGGCGAGGGGCGCGGTCGCCGTGAAGAACACGGGCTGCGCCTCGATGAACGCCCGCAACCTGCCGGTGATGCCGTCGTACGTCTTGCCCACGGTGTCCCCGTCCTCGTGCGAAGGAACGCGGCGCGCGACCACGAGCCGCCGGGTGCCATTGTCGCCGACCGGCTGTCACGGGCCTCACCCGGACAGGCGTTCGAGCCGCTCCACCGCCTCGCCGAACTCGCTGACCAGCTCGTAGACCACCTGCCGGGCCGGCTTGACCTGATCGAGCTGGCCCACGACCTGCCCCACGTAGTAGTTGACCAGCTCCACCGCCCCCGGCTCGCCCTTCTCCGCCGCCGCCGCGATGCGCGCCATGGCCCCCTCGGCCACCAGGAGCTGCAGCGGCATCCCCAGCGGGCCGGGGCTCTCCTGGCTGGAGTCCCACTCGTCGGTCCAGGCCGACCTGAGCTGCCTGGCCGGCTTGCCCGTACGGGACCTCGACCTGACCGTGTCCCGTGACGAGGCCGCCAGGAACTTGCGCTTGACCGCGGGCGGCGTCTCCGCCTCCTCCGTCGTGAGCCAGACGGAGCCGCACCACACGCCGTCGGCGCCGAGCGCCATGGCCGCGGCCATCTGCCGCCCCGACGCGATCCCGCCCGCCGCCAGCACCGGCACCGGCGCCACCGCGTCCACGACCTGCGGTACCAGCACCATCGTGGAGATCTCGCCGGTGTGCCCGCCCGCCTCGGTGCCCTGCGCCACGACGAGGTCGGCGCCCGCCGCGACCTGCTTGCGCGCGTGCTCGACCGTGCCGACCAGCGCGGCGACCGGCACGCCCGCCTCCCTGGCCCTGGCCACCATCTCGGGCGGCGGCGGGCCCAGAGCGCTGGCGATCAGGCCGATGCGGTGCTTGAGCGCGACGTCGATCAGCCCCGTCGCCCCCGCCGCCGTCACCCGCCGGCCGAACTCGTCGGCCACCGCCGTCATCGGCTGCGGGGCCGCGCCCACGCCGTATTTCGTCAGCAGGTGGGTGACGAAGTCGCGGTGCCGCTCGGGGATGAAGTCCATGAGGTGCGCGCGCCGGTCGAGCGCCGAGTCGTCGACCTTGCCGGGGACGAGCACGTCGACGCCGTACGGCCGGCCGCCCACCCGCTCGTCGATCCAGGTGAGCTCGGTGTCGAGCTGGTCGGGTGAGTACGCGATCGCGCCCAGCACCCCGAAGCCGCCCGCGTTGGTCACCGCGGCCACCACGTCGCGGCAGTGGCTGAAGGCGAACAGGGGGAACTCGATGCCCAGGCGCTCGCAGATGGCGGTTCGCATGAGGTGACGCTAACCGTCAGAAGGATGTTCGGTCCAGATCAGGATCCGCTGTCGGCCAGGACGGCCTCCGGCGCGTGCCAGCCTAACTCGGGCGTCCAGCCGCGTACCCGCTTGGCCGGCACCCCCGCCACCACGCTGTGGTCGGGGAACTCGCCGCGCACCACCGCGCCCGCAGCCACCACGCACTGGCGGCCGAGCGTCGTGCCGGGCAGGACGATCGCGCCGGCGCCCAGCCACGAGCCCGAGCCGATCGAGACCGGGCTGTTGCGCGGCCACTGCCTGCCGATCGGCACGTCGGGGTCGTCATAGACGTGGTTCTGGTCGGTGATGTAGACGTACGGGCCGGTGAAGACGTCGTCGCCCACGTCGATCGACTGGTGGGCCACGACGTGCGTGCCCCGGCCGATCGAGCAGCCGCCGCCGATGCGCAGGATCGACGCCGGGCCGAGGTCCACGCCGGGGCCCATGCCGCAGGAGAGCGACACCCGCTCGCCGATCAGCGTGTGGTCGCCGATCTCGATCCACTGCTCGCCGAAGATGGCGCCAGGGGGGAACGCGATGCTGACGCCGTCGCCGAGCCGGCGGAACCGGTAGCCCGCGGGGCTCGCCGGAGTGATCGCGCCCGCACGGCGGATCGCCCGGTAGACACGGTGAATCAGTGCGCCCGCCGCCCGGCGTACTAGTGACATAAAGTCCAAAGTTACCCTCAGGTCAGGCCGTTCGCCCATGTGAGGGGCGTTGTTTGATATCCTGAGAGCCCGTGGACACTTCGACCACACCTCGAGCCACGGGAGCCCTTTTGCGCAGCGCATCGCAAACCAAACATCTGTTCGTCACCGGCGGTGTCGCCTCCAGTCTCGGCAAGGGGCTCACGGCGTCCAGCCTCGGCCGCCTGCTCAAGGGGCGCGGTCTCAGGGTCACCATGCAGAAGCTCGACCCCTATCTCAACGTCGACCCCGGCACGATGAACCCGTTCCAGCACGGCGAGGTCTTCGTCACCGACGACGGCGCGGAGACCGACCTCGACGTCGGCCACTACGAGCGGTTCCTCGACACCGACCTGCACGGCTCGGCCAACGTCACCACCGGGCAGGTCTACTCCAACGTCATCGCCAAGGAGCGGCGGGGCGAATACCTGGGCGACACGGTCCAGGTCATCCCCCACATCACCAACGAGATCAAGGACCGGATCAGAGGCATGGCCGGTCCCGAGGTGGACGTCGTCATCACCGAGGTCGGCGGCACCGTGGGCGACATCGAGTCGCTGCCGTTCCTGGAGGCCGTGCGGCAGATCAGGCACGAGGTGGGGCGCGACAACGTGTTCTTCCTGCACGTCTCGCTGCTGCCGTACATCGGGCCCTCGGGCGAGCTGAAGACCAAGCCGACGCAGCACAGCGTGGCGGCGCTGCGCAGCATAGGCATCCAGCCGGACGCGATCGTGCTGCGCTCCGACCGGCCCGTGCAGACGGCGATCAAGCGCAAGATCAGCCTGATGTGCGACGTCGACGAGGACGCCGTCGTGTCCGCCGTCGACGCGGCCTCGATCTACGACATCCCCAAGGTGCTCCACTCCGAGGGCCTCGACGCGTACGTGGTGCGCCGGCTCGGCCTGCCCTTCCGCGACGTCGACTGGAAGGAGTGGGAGCAGCTCCTTCGCCGGGTGCACCGCCCGGCGAAGGAGGCCACTGTCGCCCTTGTGGGGAAATATATTGATTTGCCGGACGCGTACCTCTCGGTGACCGAGGCCCTGCGGGCCGGCGGGTTCGCCAACGACGCGCGGGTCAACATCCGCTGGGTCAAGAGCGACGACTGCGAGACCCCCGAGGGCGCCGCGCGCGAGCTCGACGGCGTCGACGGCGTGCTGATCCCCGGCGGGTTCGGCGTACGCGGCATCGAGGGCAAGATCGGCGCCATCCGCCACGCCCGTGAGGGCAAGATCCCGCTGCTCGGCATCTGCCTCGGCATGCAGGGCATGGTCATCGAGGCCGCCCGCAGCATGGCGGGCATCGAGGGCGCCAACTCCACGGAGTTCGACCCCGACACCAAGCACCCGGTCATCTCCACCATGGCCGACCAGGAGGACGTCGTCGCCGGCGAGCGCGACATGGGCGGTACGATGCGGCTGGGCAGCTACACCGCCAAGCTGGCCGAAGGCACGCTCGCCCGCCGGCTCTACGGCGACGTGGCCAAGGCCGACGAACGCCACCGCCACCGCTACGAGGTCAACAACTCCTACCGCGAGCAGCTGGAGAAGGTCGGCCTGGTCTTCTCCGGCGTGTCGCCCGACGGGCGCCTGGTCGAGTACACCGAGCTGCCGCCCGACATCCACCCGTTCTTCATCGGCACCCAGGCGCATCCGGAGTTCCGCTCCCGGCCCACCCGGGCCAACCCCATGTTCAAGGGCCTCATCGGCGCCGCCCTCGCCTACGCCGACGGCCGCGTGGGCGCGACGACGGTGGGCCAGTGAACCCCGGCGGCGACGGCGTGCGCCTCCAGCGGACCGCGGAACCGATCGCCGACACGCCCGAGTCGTGGGACGTGCTGGAGTCGGAGGAGCGCTTCGACGGCCACGTCATCAAGGTGGTGACCGACACCGTCAGGATGCCCCGCGACGAGACGGCCGAGCGCGACTACGTGGTCCATCCCGGCTCCGTCGCCGTGCTCGCGCTCGACGGCCAGGACCGCGTCCTGCTGATCAGGCAATACCGTCACCCCACCCGCCACCTGATGTGGGAACTGCCCGCCGGCCTGCGCGACGTGCCGGACGAGCCGCTGGTCGACGCGGCCGCGCGTGAGCTCGCCGAGGAGGCCGGCTACCGCGCCGCCACCTGGCACACGCTCATCGACCTGCGCACCTCACCCGGTATGAGCGACGAGCGCATCAGGGTGTTCCTGGCCCGCGACCTGACCAAGATCCCCGACGAGGAGAACAGCTTCGTGCACCGGCACGAAGAAATCGACATGCCGGTCAAATGGGTCCCTCTGCCCGACGCGGTAGAAAAGGCGCTCATGGGAATGATCCACAATTCCCCGGCCGTGGCCGGTATCCTCGCCGCGTACGCGGCTTCGGTTGAGGGACTCGCCCTGTTGCGCCCCGCCGACGCCCCGGAGGCGTGACGGAAGGACCGATCGTGGAGGCCGTGCTCTCCAGCTACCTCGCCCATCTGGCGGTGGAGCAGGGCGTGGCTGCAAACACGCTCGCGTCCTACCGCCGTGACCTGCGCCGCTACTACGCGCACCTGCGGGGGCGCGGGCGGCTGGAGCTCGACGAGGTGGGCGAGGCCGACGTCCTGGCCTTCCTCACCGCGCTGCGCGAGGGTGACGGGGATCATCCGGCGCTCGTCGCCAGCTCCGCCGCCCGTGCTCTGTCCGCCGTACGCGGGCTGCACCGTTTCGCTCTGCGCGAAGGCGTCACGGCCCACGATCCCGCCCACGAGGTACGCCCGCCACGCCCGATGCGCAGGCTTCCGAAGGCCATCGCCGTCGACGAGGTCGAGCGGCTCATCGCCGCGTCGGGCCCGGACGGCGCGCCCCTCACGCTGCGCAACCGCGCCCTGCTGGAGGTCCTGTACGGCACGGGCGCCCGCATCTCCGAGGCCGTGGGGCTGGCCGTGGACGACCTAGAGGACGAGCAGGTGCGCCTGCGCGGCAAGGGCGGCCGCACCCGGGTCGTCCCGCTCGGGCGCTATGCCCGTTCCGCCCTCGACGCCTATCTCGTCCGGGCCCGGCCCGGCCTGCTCGCCCACGGGCGCGGCACGCCGGCCATCTTCCTGAACGCCAGGGGAGGCCGTCTGACCAGGCAGGGGGCGTGGGAGGTGCTCCATGCGGCCGCCGAACGAGCGGGGCTAAAGCAGATATCTCCCCATGTTCTCCGACATTCCTTCGCAACTCATCTCTTGGACGGCGGCGCGGACGTTAGGGTGGTCCAGGAATTGCTCGGCCACGCCTCGGTGACGACCACCCAGGTCTACACCCTGGTCACGGTCGACAAGCTCCGCGAGGTCTACGCCGCGGCGCATCCACGGGCCCGGCAGTGATCTATAGTCTTTGCGGTGTGCGGCACCCTCGGCGTGCCGCCTTGCCGCGTTAAGTGGTGACGCCATAGTGTCCGTCCGGACGGTCCGGTTCGGGATCGTCAGGGAGGTTCGAGCTGGTGACTGTGACGACCAAGGGTTCGACCCCGGGGACCCCCGACAACCCCTGGGGCGACACGAAGACCAACGCGCCTTCCAACGGCGTCAACCTCGGGCCCACGCAGCGGCCCAGACCCGTGTTCCCCGAGCCGGTGGTGCCCGACGTGCACGGCCCGGCGCGCGTGGTCGCGATGGTCAACCAGAAGGGTGGGGTCGGCAAGACCACGACCACCATCAACCTGGGCGCGGCCCTCGTCGAATACGGGCTCAAGGTGCTGCTCGTCGACTTCGACCCGCAGGGCGCGCTCTCCGTCGGCCTGGGCATCAACCCGCTCCAGCTCGACCTGACCGTCTACAACCTGCTGATGGAGCGCGGCGTCACCGCCGAGGACGTGCTGCTCGAGACCGGCGTCGAGGGCCTCGACCTGCTGCCGAGCAACATCGACCTGTCGGCCGCCGAGGTCCAGCTCGTCACCGAGGTCGCCCGCGAGCAGGTGCTCGGCCGCGTGATCAAGCCGCTGCTGCCGCACTACGACGTGTGCCTCATCGACTGCCAGCCCTCGCTCGGCCTGCTCACCATCAACGCGCTCACCTGCGCCCACGGCGTCATGGTGCCCCTGGAGTGCGAGTTCTTCGCGCTGCGCGGCGTGGCCCTGCTGATGGACACCATCTCCAAGGTCCAGGAGCGGCTCAACGAGGACCTCGAGATCGAGGGCCTGCTCGCCACCATGTACGACGCCCGCACCCTGCACGGCCGCGAGGTGCTGGCCCGCGTGGTGGACGCGTTCGGCGACAAGGTGTTCCACACCGTCATCAACCGCACGGTGCGCTTCCCCGACGCGACCGTCGCCGGCGAGCCGATCACCACGTTCGACCCGTCGTCCCTGGGCGCCAACGCCTACCGTGAGCTGGCGCGCGAAGTGCTCTCGCGCTGGCCAGCGCCTGCCACAATGGCCAGGTGACCGCAGAGCAGACCGAGCCCCAAGGGTTCCAGGTTCACCTGGACGTCTTCGAGGGTCCCTTCGACCTGCTTCTCGGCCTCATCGCCAAACACAAGCTCGACATCACCGAGGTCTCGCTCTCCAAGGTCACCGACGAGTTCATCGCCTACATCCGCTCCCGCGGCCCGGAGTGGGACCTCGACCAGACCAGCCACTTCCTGCTCGTCGCGGCCACGCTGCTCGACCTCAAGGCGGCCAGGCTGCTGCCCTCGGGGGAGGTGGAGGACGAGGAGGACCTGGCCCTGCTGGAGGCCAGAGACCTGCTGTTCGCGCGGCTGCTGCAGTACAAAGCGTACAAAGAGGTCGCCAAGATCTTCGCCGGGCGGATGGCTGAGGAGTCGCTGCGCTTTCCCCGTACGGTGCCGATGGAGCCGCAGTTCGCCGACCTGCTGCCCGAGCTCGTCCTCGGCATCGGGCCGGAACAGCTCGCCAAGATCGCCGCCAGGGCCTTCACCCCCAAGCTGCCGCCCACGGTCAGCGTGGGGCACATCTACCAGCCGCTGGCCAGTGTCAAGGAGCAGGCGGCCATCCTGGTCATGCACCTGCGGCGGATGCGGCGGGCCACCTTCCGAGCGCTGGTGGCCGACTGCGAGGGCACCTTCGAGGTCATCGCCCGCTTCCTGGCCGTGCTGGAGCTGTTCCGGGAGTCGGCGGTCACGTTCGAGCAGGTCGAGCCGCTGGGCGACCTGCACGTGACCTGGACGGGCGCCGACGACGGGGACGTCGCGGTGGGGGACGACTACGAAGAATCCGCGGAGAAACCATCCCATGACTGACAACCCACTGCCCAACCCCCGCA
>NZ_SMLD01000171.1:0-19827 GCF_004352805.1 Nonomuraea mesophila | reverse complement strand
CCCTAGGGCTCGGGCCGCCCCACCCCGCAAGAACCCGGCCGGCCCGTCCGCGGGGCGGAACACGACCGTCGAAGCCGCCACTGAACCCCGCTCGCCCACGCGGAGACAGCACGGAAACGTCGCGGAGACCGCCCGGCAACCCAGGGACCACCCGAAGTCCGCGCGGAGATCGCCTTGAAGCCGCGCGAACCCCGCCCCGCCCGAGTCCGCGGTCTTCGTGGAAGGTCAGGACTCCGGTGAGGTGGCGGCCTCTGCGGCGGCCTCCGGGCCTTCGTTCAGGAGGATCTCGAACCCCTCGGCGTCGAGGACCGGCACCCCAAGGTCGACTGCCTTGTCATACTTCGACCCTGCGTTGTCGCCTGCGATCACGAACGACGTCTTCTTCGACACCGACGACGCCACCTTGCCGCCCCTGTCGGTCAGCTCGGCGGCGGCCGAGTCGCGGGTGTAGCCCTCCAGTGTGCCGGTCACCACGAATGTCAGCCCCTGCAAGGTCTGCGGGCCCTTCTCGGGGGCCGGCTCGTCCTCCATGCGGACCCCGGCAGCCCGCCACCGGTCGATGATCTCGCGGTGCCAGTCGACCGCGAACCACTCCCGGATCGTGGCCGCGACCCGGGGCCCGATGCCTTCGACCGCGGCCAGTTCCTCCTCCGAAGCGTTCATGATCGCGTCGATCGATCTCATGGAGTCGGCCAGGGCGCGTGCCGTGGGCGGGCCGATGTGCCTGATCGACAGGGCGACCAGCACCTGCGCGAGCGGCACCTGCTTGGCGCGTTCGAGCTCCTCGATGAGCTGCAGCGCGTTCTGGCTGGGCTCGCCGTTGATGTTGGAGAAGAAGGAGACGACCTTCTGCTCCCCCGTCTTCGGGTCAATCTTGGGCAGGCCGGTGTCGGGGTCGCGGACCACCGACTTGATCGGGATCAGCTGGTCGAGCGTCAGGTCGAACAGGTCGGCCTCGGTGCGCACTACGGGTTGCTGCGGCGGCAGGGGCTGGCTGAGCGCCGTGGCCGCGACATAGCCGAGGCCGTCGATGTCGAGCGCGCGGCGCCCGGCCGCGAAGTAGATGCGCTCGCGGATCTGGGCAGGGCAACCGCGCGCGTTGGGGCAGCGCAGGTCGGCGTCGCCCTCCTTCTCGTAGGCCAGCGTGGTGCCGCACTCCGGGCAGTGCGTCGGCATGACGAACTCCCGCTCGGACCCGTCGCGCAGCGCCGCCACCGGCCCGACGATCTCGGGGATGACATCGCCCGCCTTACGCAGCACCACGGTGTCGCCGATGAGCACGCCCTTCTTGGCCACGACGGCCGCGTTGTGGAGCGTGGCGCGCTCGACGGTCGAGCCCGACACCACGACCGGCTCCATCACGCCGTAGGGGGTGACGCGGCCGGTGCGCCCGACGCCCACCTGGATGTCGAGCAACTTGGTGTTGACCTCCTGCGGCGGATATTTGAAGGCGATCGCCCAGCGCGGAGCACGCGAGGTGGAGCCGAGCTCGCGCTGCGTGCGGAAGTCGTCGACCTTGACGACCACCCCGTCGATCTCGTACGGCGGGTCGTGGCGGTGCGCGCGGTAGTGCTCGATGAACTCGTTGATCTCGGTGGGGCCCGGCACCACGCGGTAGAGATCGCTGACCGGCAGCCCGAACTCGCGCAGCCGTTCGTAGACCTCCGACTGCGCCCGCGGCTCGGTCGCGCCCTCCCAGACGCCGATGCCGTGCACCAGCATGCGCAGCGGGCGCTGCGCCGTGATGCGCGGGTCCTTCTGCCGCAGCGTGCCGGCCGCGGAGTTGCGCGGATTGGCGAACGGCGGCTTGCCCTGCTCGACGAGCTGCTCGTTGAGCACCTTGAAGTCATCGACCGGGATGTAGACCTCACCGCGCACCTCGACCAGGCTCGGCACGTCGTCGCCCTTGAGCCGGTGGGGCACCCCCTGGATGGTGCGCACGTTGGCCGTCACGTCGTCACCCGTGCGCCCGTCGCCTCTGGTGGCGGCGCGCTCCAGCTTGCCGTCGCGGTAGACCAGCGCGATCGCCAGCCCGTCGATCTTCAGCTCGCACAAGTAGGGGCCCGGATCGCCCTCGGCCAGCCGCTCGGCGCGCGCCTGCCAGGCCGCCAGGTCGGCGTCGTTGAAGACGTTGTCGAGGCTCTCCATCCTGGCCAGGTGGCGCACCTTGGCGAAGTCGCCGCTGACCGGAGCCCCCACCTGCTGGGTGGGCGAGCCGGGCGTCTGGAGCGACGGATGCGCCTCCTCCAGCGCCAGCAACTCCCGGAACCACTCGTCGAACTGCGCGTCGCTGACCGTGGGCTGATCGAGAACGTAGTAGCGCCAGCGGGCCTCGTCGACCAGCTCGCTCAGCTCGGCATGCCGCTTCAGCGCGGACACCGGCACCCCGGCGACCTCAGTGGATGGCTCGCCCACGGCCTCTCCTTCCGTCAACATTCTGAGCAAACGCTACCGCTCGGCACTGACAGAAAAGTCACCTGTGCACGCTCCTTTAGACCGCCGTGAAAGTGCGCGATCCTCCAGGTCGGGCGGGCTCCTCTACGCGCCTCGCACTCCTCTTTCTGAGAGCGCCGCCGGTCCTCCTGAGAGTGCCGCCGGCGCGGCGCCCGGACCTGTGTACGCCCGCCAGAACGTCCACGCGACGCCCGCTCGACGCATGGACGTTCGCGACCGGTCCGCCGGCCCACCACCCGGCGAACATTCACGACCAGTCCGCCCGCCCACCGCCCGGCGAACGTTCGTGGGCGATCAGCCGGCCTGCCGCCCGTTCGCGGGGTCGTCCCTGAGCACCTGGGCCGCCTTCTCGCAGGCGGCCAGCGCCGCCCGTGCGTACCTCGGCGTGGCCCCCGCCAGCCCGCACGCGGGAGTCAGCACCACCTGCGTCGCCAGCCGGTCGGGCGCGAACCCCAGCCGCCGCCACAACTCCACCGCGGGCCCGGCGACCGCCGCCGGGCCGGGCAGCCGGGTCTCCGTGCCCGGGACCACGCCCATGAACAGCACCATCCCGGCCTCGAAGAGCTCGCCCAGGGTGTCGTCGTCCCTGCGCCGCAGGAGTGAGGCGTCGACGGAGACGCCGCGTACCCCCGCCGACCGCAGCAGGGCGAAAGGCACAGAAGGCGCGCAGCAGTGCACCACGGGAGCGTCGAAGAGGCGCAGCGACTCCTCCACCTTCCACCCCTCCACCGCGGCCAGCCGCCCGAACCCCGAGGCGGTCGGCACCGTGCCGGCCAGCACCCCCGGCAGCCCCGGCTCGTCGAGCTGCAGCACGATCTCCGTCACCCCGGGCAGCCGCCGCCGCACCTCCGCGCAGTGGTCCGCGACCCCCTGGGCCAGCGACGCCGTCAGATCGCGTACGGCCCCCGCGTCGGCGAGCAGCTTGTCGCCGTGCTTCAGCTCGATGGCGCCGGCCAGCGTCCACGGACCGCACGCCTGCAGCTTGAGCGGCCCCGCGTAGTCGTGCGCGATCTCCTCCAGGCCGTCGAGATCGCGGCGCATGTGGTCGAGAGCCCGCTGGTGGTCGCGCCCCGGACGGTCGCTCAACCGCCAGCCGGACGGCTGCACCTCGACCGGCAGGTCGATGAGCAGCCCCGCGGTACGCCCGACCATGTCGGCGCCGACGCCCCTGGCGGGCAGCTCGGGCAGGTAAGGGAGCCCGGGCACCTCGCCGAAGACGACTCTGATCGCCTCAAGATGATCCTCGCCGGGATGCGAGCCGATTCCGGTGGCCTGCCACATGGGCACAGTAGACATGGGGTCAAGCGTAGGCTCTGCCGTATGAAGATCAGTAAATACGAGCACGCGTGCGTCCGCGTGGAGAAGGACGGCAAGGTCCTGGTGATCGACCCGGGCACGTTCAGCGAGGGCCCCGTTCTTGAGGGCGCGGACGCCGTCCTCATCACTCACGAGCACTTCGACCACGTCGACGTCGGCAAGCTGCGGGCGGCCTCGCCCGACCTGGAGATCTGGACGTGCGAGGCGGTCGCCGCCGAGCTGACGGACGTGCCGGCCAAGGTTCAGGTCGTACGCCATGGCGACGCCTTCGAGACGGCCGGCTTCGGGGTGAAGGTGTTCGGCGAGTGGCACGCGCTGAACCACCCCGACATCCCCATCGTGCAGAACGTCGGCTTCATGCTCGACGACGCGCTCTTTTACCCCGGCGACGCCCTGACCGTGCCCGGAGTGGACGTGCCGACGCTGCTGGTGCCGACAAACGCGCCCTGGCTGAAGCTCGTGGAGATGGTCGGCTATCTGCGCGAGGTGCGCCCGGGACGCGCGTTCTCCACCCATGACGGCCTGATCAATGCCAGGGGCCTCGCGGTGGTGGACAACTGGCTCAAGGTGGAGGGCGACAAGCAGGGCGCCGAGATACGCCGGATGGAGGTCGGCGAGTCGGTCACCCTCAGCTAGCGGAGAGGATCGTCGCCGAGCCGATCACCGTGGCGCCGGAGTAGAGGACGGCGGCCTGCCCGGCCGCGACCCCAGTGGCCGGGCGGTCGAGGTCGATGCGGAGCCCGCCGTCCGCCTCCTCGAACCGGCAGCCGTAGACCTCTCCGTGGGCGCGCAGCTGCACGGTCAGGTCGTCGAAGCGGGACGGGCCGTTCCAGACCGGGGCGCCGCAGGTGATGGAGGTGACCTCGAGCGCCGCGCGCGGCCCCACCGTGACGGTGTTGGAGACCGGCTCGATCGACAGGACGTAACGCGGCCTGCCGTCGGGGGCCGGGCGGTCGATGCGCAGGCCCTTGCGCTGGCCGATCGTGAAGCCGTGGGCGCCCTGGTGGCTGCCGACGACGGCGCCCTCCTGGTCGACGATCGGGCCCTCGGCCGCGCCGAGCCGCTCGGACAGGAAGCCGCGCGTGTCGCCGTCGGCGATGAAGCAGATGTCGTGGCTGTCGGGCTTGTCGGCGACCGTCAGCCCGCGCCGGGCGGCCTCCTCGCGCACCTCGGCCTTGGTCGAGTCGCCCAGGGGGAAGATGGCGTGGCCGAGCTGCTCGCGGGTGAGCACCCCGAGCACGTAGGACTGGTCCTTGCCCTGGTCGGCGCTCCTGGACAGAACCCCGTCGACCAGCCTGGCGTGGTGGCCGGTGGCGACCGCGTCGAAGCCCAGGGCCAGCGCCCGGTCGAGCACCGCGGAGAACTTGATCTTCTCGTTGCAACGCAGGCACGGGTTGGGCGTGCGGCCCGCGGCGTATTCGGACACGAAGTCCTCGATCACGTCGCGCTGGAACCGCTCGGCCATGTCCCAGATGTAGAAGGGGATGCCGATCACGTCGGCGGCCCGCCGCGCGTCGCGAGAGTCCTCGATCGTGCAGCAGCCCCGCGCCCCCGTGCGGTGGGATTGGGGGTTGGCGGAAAGAGCGAGGTGCACACCAGTGACGTCGTGACCGGCCTCGGCGATCCGAGCGGCGGCCACGGCGGAGTCGACGCCGCCCGACATGGCGGCAAGCACACGCAATCCCATGACCTTCTCAGCGTACTGTCCGTACGGGAGTGCGCGACCATGTGCACGCCCAAGTCCGCGGCCATGTCCGCGACCATGTGCACGCCCAAGTGCGCGGCCATGTGCGCGGCCATGTGCGCGATCGGGTCCGGGGTCTGCGAGGATTCAGCGCATGCGACTGTTCGGGCGCAAGGACGAAGAGGAAGAGGCCGGCGGGCAGGACGAGGCCATCGCCGGGTTCTGGACGTGGTGGCAGGAGACCAGGCCCCGGCTCGACGCGCTGGTGGCCGAGGGCGAGGCGGCGGGGCTGGAGGAGTGGCTGGCTCCGGCGGTCTCCGCGATCCATCCCGAGCTGGTCTGGGAGGTGGCGCCCGGCAGGCAGGCGGCGCACGCCCTCGTGGTGACCGCGGCGGGCGACGCCGAGCTGCGCCCGCTCGCCCACCGCTGGGCCAGGGCCGCGCCCGAGGCCGACCTGCTGTGGGAGTTTCACCCGTCGAGACAGGCCAATCCGCAGGCCGCCGAACTCACCATCGAGGTGGGCGGCTACGCGTTCGCGCTCGACAAGCTGATGCTCGGGCTGCGGGTGCCGCGCAACCAGCCGAGGGTCGACGTGGCCGCCTACCACCCGATCTTCGCCGAGCTCGACGAGGAGGCCAGGATGGAGGCCACGCTGCTGGCCCTCGACTGGCTGCTCGGCGAGGACGACGTCGCCAGGTGGGTGGGCGAGATCACCCCGGCCACGTTCCAGCCGATCGACGCCGTGGCCGCCGTGCACCTGCCGGCCGTGGTCGCCGACGTGGCCTCCGGCTACGCGGAGGACGAGTGGGCGCTGCTCCAGGGCCAGACCGCGACCGGCGTGCCGCTCATCGCCACGGTCCGCCATCCGCTGCGCCCCGTCGACCACCCGCTCTGCGACCAGCACATCGCGATCACGCTGCCGTACGCGCACCGTGACGAGAACGGCCTGCCGGTCGACGGCTCGCTGGAGGCGCTGCGCGACTTCGAGGAACGCCTGGCGGCCCGCCTGCTCAAGCTGGGTGACGACGCGGTGCTGGCCGCGCACCTGAGCACCGAGGGGCACCGGATCATCCACGTCTACGCCGATCCGACCGGTGACGCCGCGATCCACGCCAAGGAGCTGATCGTGAGCTGGGAGGAGGGCGAGCCCCGCGTCGACGTGGCCGCTGACCCTGGCTGGACGGCCCTGGCACCGTTCCTCACCTGACGCCGACGGGACCCGGGACCGCTGCGGCGCCGTTCCTCGCCTGACAGCTGGGTGGACGGTCAGTCAGCCGTAGCCGGCGCGGCGGGGAGGGTGACAGCCCAGGCCGGCGCGGCGAGGCGGGTGGTCAGCCGAGGCCGGCGCGGCGGGCGCGTTCGACGGCGGCGGGCAGCACCTCGATCAGGCGGTCGACGTCGTCGCGCGTCGAGGTGTGCCCGAGGGTGAACCTGAGCGAGCCGCGCGCCGCCGCCGCGTCGGCGCCCATCGCCAGCAGCACGTGCGACGGTTGCGCGACGCCGGCCGAGCAGGCCGACCCGGTCGAGCACTCCACGCCCTTGGCGTCGAGCAGCATGAGCAGCGCGTCGCCCTCGCAGCCGGGGAAGGAGAAGTGGGCGTTGCCCGGCAACCGCCCCGGCGAGACCTCGGGGCGTCCGCCCGACGCGGAGGCGCCCTCCTGGAGGGCCCGGCCGGGGTCGCCGTTGAGCACGACGTCGGGGACGGCCGCGCGTACGCGCTCGATCAGCTCGTCGCGCAGCGACGTCAGGCGGCGGTTCAGGGCCGCCTGCTCCTTCACCGCGGTGGTGACGGCCGCGGCGAGCCCCGCAATGGCGGGGGCGTCGAGCGTGCCGGAGCGTACGTCGCGCTCCTGACCGCCGCCGTGCTGCACGGAGACCGGCGTCAGCCCTCGGGCCAGCAGCAGCGCGCCTGCGCCCATCGGGCCGCCGATCTTGTGGCCGGTCAGCGTGAGCGCGTCGACCCCCGACTCGGCGAACGACACGGGCAGCTGCCCCACCGCCTGGACGGCGTCGGTGTGGAACGGGACGCCGTGCTCCCGGGCGACGGCGGCCAGCTCGCGCACCGGCTGGACGGTGCCGACCTCGTTGTTGGCCCACATGACGCTGACCATGGCGACGTCGCCGGGGTCGCGTTCGATGGCGGCGCGCAGGGTCTCGGGACGGACGCGGCCGTGCTCGTCGACCTCGAGCAGCTCGACCTCGGCGCCCTGGCTGTCGGCCAGCCACTGGGCCGGGTCGAGCGCGGCGTGGTGCTCCACGGAGCTGAGCAGCACGCGTCTGCGGGGGCGGCGTGCCCAGTAGAATCCCTTGATGGCGAGGTTGTCCGCCTCGGTGCCACCCGAGGTGAACACGACCTCGCTGGGCCGCGCCCCCAGCGCGTCGGCGATCGTCTCGCGTGACTCCTCCACCACTCTGCGCATCCGGCGCCCGGCGCCGTGCAGCGAGGAAGCGTTTCCCACCTGTTGGAGCTGAACCGTCATGGCCTCGATCGCTTCAGGCAGCATCGGGGTGGTGGCTGCATGATCAAGATAGGCCGACAGTCTGGTCACGCGTTCAGGGTATCTCGTTTGCGACTGTACCGTCCGGACGGTACAGTAGAGGCATGCGAAGGGACGAGCTTTTGGACGCGGCGGAGGAGCTCCTCTGCGACCAGGGTTCGACCGCGCTCACCCTGGCCGCGGTGGCGGACCGGGCGGGCGTCAGCAAGGGTGGCCTGCTCTATCACTACGCCTCCAAAGAAGCCCTGATCAAGGGCATGGTGGAGCGCCTGATCGACGACTTCGACGAGCTCATGGCCGCCCAGCCCGACGAGAGCTACACCGAGCGCTATCTGGGCGCGACCCTGGCCGCCGTACGATCGGGCAGGTTGCGACGATGGGCGGTCGTCACCGGCGCGTCGGGCAATCTGCTCATGCTCGCGCCGCTGCGCGAGGCGATGTCGCGATGGCATCGCGAGGAGCTGGGCGAAGAGCCCGATCCGCTGGCGGCCCAGATCGTGCGGCTGGCGTGTGAGGGGCTCTGGGACGTGGCGAGCCACGATCCGCGGCTCAACACGGACGCCGATCTCCAGGCCCTGGAGGGCCGCCTCAGGGCGCTGCTCAAACCTCCCGCCTGAGCCCCCGGCCCGCCCGCGGGCGGCCGATCCCCGCGCGAAACCACGCGCCGACTCCGTTCGACACCCCTGCTCACGGGCCCTTCACGGTCCGGCCGAGCCGGGGCTTTTCCCCTGTGGTGAGCGACCCCGCTCGCCCTCCCCTGCCTGGACGCCCGTGCGTCCGGAACCCCTGGAAACAACGACTCTGTGTGAGGTGTGGCCTTATGACCCGCGAGCTGAGGGGTGCCCGTTACGGGGCGGTCCTCACCTTTGTCCTTGCCGGCCTGATGGTGGGCACGATGACCGTGCGCATCCCCGCCCTGACCGACAAGCTGGCCCTGTCCGAGGCCATGGTCGGGACAATCCTGCTGGCATGGGGGCTGGGCGCTCTGGTGACCATGCAGTCCATGCGGCGCATCATGGCACGCGCGGGCAGCAGGGCGGTTCTGCGGATCGGTAGCCCGCTGACGGCACTCGGCCTGGTGGCCGTGGCGCTCTCCCCCAACCTGCCGCTGTTCATGGTGGCCGTCGTGCTCTTCGGCATGGCCTTCGGCGTCATGGACGTCGCCATGAACGCCCAGGGCTCCACCGTCGAGCAGGCCTACGGGCGGCCGCTGATGAACGGCATGCACGCCGGCTGGTGCGTCGGCGCCATCTCCGCCGGAGCCCTGGGCAGCCTGGCCATCGCCGCCGGCCTGCCGTTCACCGCCAACGTGGCGCTGGTCGGCCTGGTCGCGCTGCCCGTCACCGTGCTGGTCGGCCGTACGCACCTGCCCGAGCTCCCGTCCACCGGCATCGGGCCGGCGGGCCGGCGCCGCATGCCGCCGGTCGTCTACCTGCTCGGCGCGATCATGTTCTTCGCGTTCATGGTCGAGGGCACGGTCGCCGACTGGAACGGTCTCTACATGCGCAACGAACTCGGCGCGCCCGAGGCCCTGGCGGCGCTCGGCTACCCCGTCTTCGAGACCGGCATGCTGGCCGCCCGGCTGACCGGCGACCGGCTGCGGGCCAGGTTCGGGGTACGCGGCATGCTGACCGTCTCCGGCGTGGCCACGACCGGCTTCTTCGCCGCCGTACTGATCGCGCCGGCGGCCCTGGTGGCGGTGGCGGCGATGTTCTTCGTCGGGCTCGGCGTGGCGACGATCTCACCCCTGACGATGTCGCTGGCCGGCACCGCGACCGGCACGCCCGGGCCCGCGATCGCCCAGGCGGGGGCCATGGGGTACGCGGGCCTGCTGCTGGGGCCCGTGGTGATCGGCTTCCTGTCGGACGCCACCTCGTTGCGTACGGCGCTCGTCGTCGCGGTCGTGCTCGGCGTGCTGATCGCGCTGGCCTCCCGGCTGCTCCCGCGCGAGGAGCGCGCCCCGGTCACCCCGCTGCCCGTCAGGGAGCCCGCCGAGGCCGCCGAGGCCGCCGCCTGAGCGGCAGGCTCGTACCTGTCCCGCTACCCCACCATGAGCCGGCCGCCCGTCTCAGGCGGGCGCCGGCGTGACTGGGAGTTCTCTGTGGATCCCGGCGGGAGCGCCGCCCACCCGCACGTGGCGGCGCCCCCGCTCACAGAGAACTCACAGATCCGCTCAGAGCGCCTCCAAACAGGCGACGCAGGGTGGGTCGCATGATTCGGCTCACCGCACTGACCAAACGGTACGGCGACGTGGTCGCCGTGGACGATCTCACCTTCACCGTACGGCCCGGGCTCGTCACCGGCTTCCTGGGCCCGAACGGCGCGGGCAAGACCGCGACCATGCGCATGATCCTCGGCCTCGACCTGCCCACGTCGGGCTCCGCCACGATCGACGGCCGCCCGCACCGTGACCTGCGGCACCCGCTGCGCGTGATCGGGTCGCTGCTGGACGCGCAGGCCGTGCACCCGCAGCGCACCGCGTACAGACACCTGCTCTACCTGGCGCAGAGCAACTCCATCCCGGCCGGCCGGGTCGCGGAGGTGCTGGCGCTGGTCGGGCTCTCCGACGTGGCGGGCAGGAAGGCGGGCGGGTTCTCGCTGGGCATGAGCCAGCGGCTGGGCATCGCCGCCGCCCTGCTCGGCGACCCGCCGGTCGTGGTGCTCGACGAGCCGGTCAACGGCCTCGACCCGGAGGGGGTGCGGTGGATCCGCACGCTGATCCGGGGTCTGGCCGCCGAGGGGCGTACGGTGCTGGTCTCCAGCCACCTCATGTCGGAGATGGCCATGACCGCCGACCGCCTGGTGGTCATCGGCAAGGGCCGGCTCATCGCCGAGGCGGAGATCGGCGAGTTCACGGAGGCCGGTTCGACCGTGCTCGTCCGTACGCCGCAGGCCGCCGCCTTCTCCCGGCGGCTGGAGTTGTCGGGCGCGCACGTACAGGCGGGCGACGAGAACGAACTGCTGGTCACCGGCATGACCGCGCCCGACGTGGGGCGGCTGGCGGCGGCGGAGGGCGTGCCGCTGTTCGAGCTCACCCAGCGGCGCGTGTCTCTGGAGGACGCGTTCATGGAGCTCACCCGCGACAGCGTCGAGTACGGAGCCGCCCGATGACCGGCGCGGGGGTGCTCAGGGCGGAGTGGACGAAGTTCAGCAGCGTCAGGGCCACGATGGTGCTGGCGGCGGCGAGCATCGCCGTCGCGGCGGCGTTCGGGATGTTGTTCGGCAACGCCACCGCCACGGACTACGCGGCGGCCACGGCGCAGGAGCGGCTCGACTTCGAGCTGCTGATGGAGAGCATGCGCGGGCTGTACCTTGTGCAGTTGCCGATCGCGGGGCTGGGCGTGCTGGTCGCCTCGTCGGAGTACGGGGCGGGCACCATGCGGGCCAGCCTGGCCGCCGTGGGCAGGCGCGGCCACCTGCTCGCCGCCAAGGCGGGGCTGACGGCGCTGGTCGCGTTGCCGGTGAGCGTGGCCGCGGTGTGGCTGATGTACGCGACCGCCCAGAGCACGCTGGCCGCGGCCGGGGCACCGTACCTGACACCAGGGGAGCCGGACGTGCTGCGGCTGTTGCTGACCGGGCCGCTCGTGCTGACGGCGCTGGCGTTGTTCGGGCTGGCGCTGGGTTTCCTGCTGCGCGGTACGGCCCCCGCCGTCAACGTCAGCACCACCTTCCTGCTGATCCCCATGCTCGCCTCGGTCGCGCCCGAGGTCGTGGGCGACTTCATCGGCCTCTACTGGCCCAACGCGACCGCCTTCCGGACGGCCTTGGGGATGGCGCCGCTGCCGGAGTGGGCGGGTTACGGGCTGCCGGCCGCGTTCGTGGCGGCCATGCTGGCGGCGGCGTTCGTACACTTCAAGAACCACGATGCCTGACCCACGACGGTAGGAGGTGTCACGTGGGCGAACGGCTGCTCGTGGTCGACGACGAGCCGACGGTCAAGGAGCTGCTGTCGGCGACGCTGCGCTTCGCCGGTTTCACCGTGACCTCGGCGGAGACGGGCGCGCAGGCGTTGGAGGCGGCCAGGCGGGACCCGCCCGACCTGGTGCTGCTCGACGTGATGCTGCCCGACCTCGACGGCTTCGAGGTGCTGCGCAGATTACGTGGGTTACCCAGGGCCGGCGGCCGGCCAGGCCCGGTGCCGGTGCTGTTCCTGACGGCCCGCGACACCGCGGCCGACAAGATCAACGGGCTCCGGCTGGGCGGCGACGACTACGTGACCAAGCCGTTCGACCTGGAGGAGTTGCTGGCCCGCATCAGGGCCGTGCTCCGGCGTACGGGGGTGACCGCCGACGACAGCACGCTCGTGGTCGGCGATCTCGAACTGGATCCCGACGGGCACCAGGTGACCAGGGCGGGGCGGCCCGTACGCCTGTCGCCGACGGAGTTCCGGCTGCTGCACCACCTGATGCTCCACGCGGGACGGGTGCTGCCCAAGCCGGAGATCCTGCAACAGGTGTGGCGCTACGACTTCGCCGGCGACACCAGCATCGTCGACACGTACGTCAGCTATCTGCGCCGCAAGCTCGACACCGGCGGCCCGAAGCTGATCCACACCGTGCACGGCGTCGGCTACGTGCTGCGTAAGCCGAAGCAATGACCGGACGGTGGTCGTTGCGCGCCCGGCTGCTGGCGATCGCGGTCGCGCTGCTGGTCGCCGGGCTGATGGCGATGAGCTCGATCGTCGTACGGGAGCTGAGACAGCAGCTCCTGGGCCGCGTGGACGCGCAGCTCGCCCCCCTCAGCCTGGTGCTCTCCGCCATCCCGCCCGGCTACGTCGACGCCATCCGGCGCAGGGCCGCCGAGTCGCCCTTCGGCCGCTGGCCCGCGGACCTGGGCGAGCAGGAGCTCGAGCGGCTCGACCTGGTCAGGAAGGGGATGGTGCAGCTCGATCTGACGGAGTCGCGCTACGCGGTCTACCTGTCCGCCGGCGGGACCATGTCCCGCACGCTGGGCCCGGCGGACGGGCCGGGGCCGGACCGTCTGAAGGCCGCCGTCGCGACGGCCCGCGCGGGCGAGCCGTTCACGGTGGCCGGCGCGGGCGGCGGGGAGTGGCGGGTGGTGGTGCGGCCGTACGCCGCGGGCGGGAGCGGCTCCGCGACCCTCGTGGTGGTCACGTCGCTCGGCGAGACGAACGCGACGGTCAACCGGGTCCGGCTCGCCTGCCTGGTCGGCGGGACGGTGCTGCTCATCGTGCTGGCGCTGGCGGGCGGGTTCGCGATCAGGGCGGGGCTCGCCCCGCTGCGCCGTGTGGAGGAGACCGCGGCGGCCATCGCCGGCGGCGACCTGACCAGGCGCGTCCCCGAGCCCGCCGCCCAGGACACGGAGGTCGGGCGTCTGGCGCGCTCGCTCAACACGATGCTCGCCCAGATCGAGCAGGGGGTCGCGGCGAAGGTGGACTCCGAGGCGCGGATGCGCCGGTTCGTCGCGGACGTCAGCCACGAGCTGCGCACCCCGCTGTTCGGCATCAAGGGCTTCTCCGAGCTGTACCGCATGGGTGGCACGGCGGCCGAGCCCGCGCTGGCCCGCATCGAGAGCGAGTCGGGACGGCTGGCCCGGCTGGTGGAGGACCTGCTGCTGCTCGCGGGACTCGACGAGGACGACGGCCCCGCGCTCGACCTCACCCCGATGGACCTGCGTACCCTGGCCGCCGACGCCCGGCACGACTTCGCCGCGCTCGACCCGTCCAGGCCGATCGCCTTCACCGGGCCGGACGGCGGGGCGGCGGCGAGCGCTCCCGTGCTGGGCGACGAGGCCCGGCTGCGGCAGGTGGTCAGCAACCTCGTCGGCAACGCCGTCACCCATACGCCGCGGGGCACGCCGGTGAGGGTGGGGGTCGGCACTGAGGGGTCCGAGGCGGTGCTGGTCATCTCGGACGAGGGTCCGGGGCTGGCCGCGGAGGAGGTGGAGCGGGTGTTCGACCGCTTCTACCGGGCCGACGGCTCACGCGCGCGGGCGACCGGCGGGGCGGGGCTGGGGCTGGCGATCGTACGTTCCATCGTCACCGCCCACGGAGGCCGGGTGGAGGTTCGCTCCGCGCCCGGCGAGGGAGCGGCCTTCCACGTGCGCCTCCCGGCCCATCGCGAGCAGTGACTCCGCGAGCCCTACTTGCGCTTGGTGACCTCTTCGGTGAGCTGCGGGACGACCTGGTGCAGGTCGCCGACGACGCCGTAGTCGGCCAGCTCGAAGATCGGCGCCTCGGGGTCCTTGTTGATCGCGACGATGGTCTTCGCGGTCTGCATGCCCGCCCGGTGCTGGATCGCGCCCGAGATGCCGGCCGCGATGTAGAGCTGCGGCGAGACCGTCTTGCCCGTCTGCCCCACCTGGAACTGGTGGGGGTACCAGCCCGCGTCGGTGGCGGCGCGGGAGGCGCCGACGGCGGCGCCGAGCGCGTCGGCCAGGCCCTCGATGACCGAGAAGTTCTCGGCCGAGCCCACGCCGCGCCCGCCGGAGACGACGATCGCGGCCTCCGTCAGCTCCGGCCTCGCGCCCTTCTCCTGCTTGACCCGCTCGACGACGCGGGCCGCCTTGGCGGCGTCGGTCAGCGCGACCGTCACCTCCTCCTCGGCTCCAGCGCCCTGGGCCGGCTCGGGGGCGGTGGAGTTGGGGCGTACGGCGACGATGGGTGTGCCCCTGCGCACCCGGGAGTGCACGTTGACGCCGCCGCCGAAGATGGACTGGTCGGCCACGAAGCCCTCACCCAGGCCCACGGCGTCGGTGATGACGCCGGAGTCGGTCTTGACGGCCAGCCGGCCGGCGACCTCCTTGCCCTCGGCGGTGGCGGCCACGAGCACGGCGGCGGGCGACTTGGCGGCGACGAGCTGGGCCAGCAGCTCGGCCTTGGGCGCCACGACGTGGTCGACGATGTCGCTCGACCCGGCGACGTAGATCGTCTCCGCGCCGTATTCGGCGAGCCTGTCCTTGGCCCCGGGGGTGATGCCCGGGCCCGCCCAGACGGCGGCGGGCGTGCCGAGGGAGCGGGCCAGGGTCAGCAGTTCGAGCGTGACCTTCTTGACCTCGCCTTCGACCTGCTCGACGAGAACGAGAATTTCCGACATATCAGTTGTTCTCTCCCGTGCTCAGATGAACTTCTTGGAGGCCAGGAACTCGGCGGCCTTGGCACCGCCGTCGCCCTCGTCCTTGACGATCGTGCCGGCGGCGCGCGGGGGCGCGGGGGCGAAGTCGACCACCTCGGACCAGGCGGCGGCCAGGCCGACCTGCGCGGGGTCGATGGAGGCGTCGCCGATGGCGAGCGTCTCGACCGGCTTCTTCTTGGCCGCCATGATGCCCTTGAACGACGGGTAGCGCGGCTCGTTGATCTTCTCGACCACGGACACGACGGCCGGCAGCGTGGCCTCGACCCGGTCGTAGCCGTAGTCGGTGAGGCGCTGGACGGTGATGGACGTGCCGTCGACGTCGACCTTGTTGGCCAGCGTCAGCTGCGGCGCGCCGAGGCGCTCGGCCAGCATGGCGGCCAGCACGCCGGTGCGCGCGTCGGTGGACTCGGAGCCCAGGACGACCAGGTCGAACCCGATCTTGTTGAGCACCTGGGCCATCGCGTACGAGGTGGACAGGGCGTCGGAGCCGTGGAGCGCGTCGTCGCTGAGATGGACGGCCTTGTCGGCTCCCATGGCCAGCGCCTTGCGGATGGTCTCGGTGGCCTTGGCGGGGCCCATGGAGAGCACGGTCACCTCGCCACCGTGGGCCTCCTTGAGCTTCAGTGCCTCCTCGACCGCGTATTCGTCGAGCTCGTTGACCACGCCGTCGGCGGCGTCGCGGTCGAGCGTGTTGTCATCGGACCGCAGCTTGCGCTCGGTCGCCGTGTCGGGGACCTGCTTCACGCAGACGACGATGTTCATGGCCGGTGGCCGACCTCCCGTGTTCGCGTGCGCCACCGCCTCACTGCGGTGGGCGCCGAATGCAATGCTGTCCAGACTGCCAGGTGCCCGCCGGGCTCCCGACAGAGGGTGTGCCATGGTCTGGCGTTATGTTACCCATGAGTAGTTGGTGTGCAACCGCCGGGTGGGGGCGGCCGGCGAGGGGATCCCGCCGGCTCCACCTTACCGAACTTCATTCTGTTCCTTGTCCGGGGGACGAGGATCACGCCGACAACAGGAACACGATCCCCACCACCAGGGCCGTGCCCGCGAACAACGCCAGCGTGAACGTGCTGAACACCGCCGCCAGCCCGAAACAGAGCCCGACCGCCCCGGCCACACTGACCATATCCGTGACGACCCGGCGCCGCCGATAGAGGCCGCGCGTGAAAAGCGCCACCCCCGCGTCGGACACCACACCCAGCGAGTACGCCGCCAGCAGGAACAGCGCCACCTCGGGCAGCGTCTCCTCGGCGGCGGCCGCCAGCAGCGCCACGAACAGCCCCGAGCCGATCACCCACCGCCTGCGCACCTTCTCCCTGTGCCGCGCCCGCGACTCCTCCACGGACCGCTGGGGGCGCTCCTTGCCCGGCCGCCACTCCCTCGTGCTCGTGTCGTCGGCGGCGCGTGAGCGGGCCGCCGACGGGTGCGCCAGGGCGCGGGGCACGTGGGAGACGGGCGCCACATCGAGCCTGGCGCAGATCTGCGCGGCCGTGGGCCGCGCAGCGGGATCGGTGGACAGGCACTCCGCTAACAGCGGCTCCAGCCGGCCCGGCACACCTTCCAGGTCGGGCGCGTGGTGCACGACCCGGTAGGCGACCGCCGACGCGGGCCCCTGCCCGTACGGCTGCCGCCCCGTCGCCGCGTACGCGAGCGTCGCCCCGAACGAGAACACGTCGGCCTCCGGGCCGGCGCTCCTGCCCTCCAGCACCTCGGGAGCCAGGTAGCCGGGCGTGCCCACCACCGCGCCCGAGGCCGTGACGGACAACGAGTCGAGGGCGCTGGCGATGCCGAAGTCGATGACGACGGGCTGCCCCTCGGTCATCATCACGTTGGCCGGCTTGAGATCGCGGTGCACCACGCCCGCCTCGTGCATGGCGAGCAGCGCGTCGGCCAGCCCGTGGGCCAGCAGGCGCAGGTCGGCGACGGGCACGGGCACCGCGCTGAGCGGCCGGCCCTGGACGTAGCGGGTCACCAGGTAGGGGCGCGAACCTTCGAGCGAGGCGTCCAGCACCTCGGCCACGTGCGGCCCGCCGACCCTGCGCATGGTCTCGACCTCGCGCGCCAGCCTGGCCAGCGCGCCGCCGTCGGCCGCGACATGCGGATGCAGCACTTTGACGGCGACCGTGCGTCCCTCGGCGTCGAGCGCCAGGTGCACCTCACCGAATCCACCGGCCCCGAGCCGGGAAAGGAGCTCATACGGACCGAGCCTGTCGCCCATACTTCTTCTCTCCCCCCGGGAGCCCGCGGGGACACTCAGTTCCAGGGAGTGAGGAACCCCAGCCCGAGCCCGTCGAGCAAGCTGTCGATCATTCCGGTGATCAGGCCCACCGTGGTCTGCCTGGCGTCGCTCGCCAGGTCTTCGATCACGGTCTCCGGCGCCCGCCACGGCGCCCACACCGCCTCCTGGCCCAGCGCGAACATGACCGCGAACAACGCCGCCGTGCCCACTAGCACGACCGCGACCAGCGCGGCTCCCGGGCTGCGCAGCACGCCGGTGAGCGTACGGGTGACCGCCTTGCGCGGGGCGCCGCCGCCGGGCAACACGAACAGGCCCGCCACGAACGCGCCCGCGGCGTAGGACGCCGCCAGGTTGACGCTCATCTGGCCGACCCAGTGGAGCATGCCCCAGACGCACACCCCGAACAGCAGCGCCAGCGGCACGTGCACCGCCGACACGAGCGCGGACTTGACCAGCGCCCACGGCGTGCCCACCACGACGAGCCACGGGTCGGCCGCGCTGCTCCCCCGCAGCTGGCGGCGCTTGACCAGGTCGCCGAAGAGGTATTCGCCGATGCGCAGCACCAGCACGATCGCGACGGCGATCGCGCCCACCATGACCGGCAACATCACGGTCAGCGCGACCAGGGTGACCAGCATGAGCAGCCCCACGAACTGGCTGCCGAACAGGTATTTCTTCCGCTCGGACGGCGGAGTGTACGTCTGCGGCTGGGGCGGCGGCGGGTAGGGCCTGGCCTGCGCGGCAGCGGTGGGCCGCGGCGCCGCGTAGCCCGCCACGTGCTGGTCGGGACGTGGCGCGGGCGGCCGGGCGGAGACCGGCGCGGGCACGTAGGGCGGCGGCCGTTCCTCGCGCCGCGGCGGCGCCTCGTCGTAGCGGGTGGGCGGGTCGGCACGACGCTGGGGCTCAGGCGGCGCACCGTATTCGACCGGCGGCAGCAGGTCGGAGAACGTGTCCATGGTCCGGGTGCGGTTGCGGTTGCCCACGCGCTTGGTGCCCGTCGGGCCGTCGAACGAGGCCTCGTTGAACGTGGTCACCGACGGGTCGAGCGCCTTGGCCATCCGCAGCAGTTCCTGCGCGTCGGGCCGGGCCGACGGGTCGACCTGCAGCGCGCGGGTGAGCCAGCCGCGCAGCCACACGGGCGCCTTGTCGATCTGCGCCCGCCCTTCCATGATGTTGAAGCAGACCGCCTCGAACGTACCGGTGCCGAACGGCGGCGCCCCCGTCGCCGCGAAGAACACCGTCGAGGCCATCGCGTGCACGTCGGCCGCCTGGGTGATCTCGGAGTCACGGATGATCTCGGGCGCGAGATAGCCGGGTGTTCCGACGAACATGCCGGTCTGGGTGAGCCTGGTGGCGTTCACCAGGTGGGCGATGCCGAAGTCGATGACGAGCGGGTCGCCGTCGACGAGCATCACGTTGGACGGCTTGAAGTCGCGGTGGATCACGTCGGCCGCGTGAATGGCCACCAGAGCCCTGCAGAGCCCCTGGGCGAGCCTGATGAGGTCGCGCGCCTCCAGCGGGCCCTCGCCCAGGACGGTGTCCTCCAGCGTGCGGCCGGGCGCGAAGCGGGTGACGACGTAGGGCTGACCGCCGACGAGCTCGGCGTCGATCACCTCGGCCACGTGCGGGCTGCGCACCCGGCGCATGGTCTCGACCTCACGGGTCAGCCGGTCGCGCGCCTTGAGGTCGGCGGCCACGTGCGGATGGAGCACCTTGATCGCGACCTCGCGGCCGTCACCGTCGAGACCGAGGTGGACGACCCCCATGCCTCCTTCGCCGATCTTCCTGACCAGCCGGTATGGGCCGAGGCGCTCTGGTGCCTGGGTGTTCATCGCCACCTTCCCCGCGTCATCCTCCGGAATTCCCCCTCAGACTTTCGAGCTGCTTCACCACTGGATCGACGTTCAGCGGAGTCCATACGGCCCCCTTTGGCTTGTCCCCGAACGTGCCGTAGGCGAGGATCAGCGAGAGCGCGGCACCCGCCGCGAGAACTCCTGCCATCACCATCGCCGCTGTCCTCGAGGGTACGAGCGATGAGAGCGTTCTGCGCATCTGCCGGCCCGGTCCTTCGACCCCCGGACCGGCGCACACGGTCCACAGGGCGATCGCGGCGCCCCACGCCAGGGCGTAGGACGGGTCCATCCTGGCGACCACGGTGAGCAGCAGCGTCACCGGCAGTCCCAGGATGACGGCGTAGAGCAGCAGAGCCAGCGTGATGCCCGCCGACTTTGCGAGTTCTTTGGGAAGGGAGAGCACCCTGACCACGTCGAGCGCCGCCGCGCCCGCGGCCCGGCGCGCCATCAGCGTGGGCTGCGCCAGGTCGGCCGCCCGCAGCAGCACCGCGACCGGGATCGCCAGCACCGCCACCAGCACGGGCGCGAGCACGGCCGCCACGATCATGATGACGAGCAGCATGGCGCTCGCCACGCCGTAGGCCCTGGAACGCTGCAGCACCTTTCCCGGCGACACGGCCGGGATGAAGGGCTCACGCTTCGTGGGGGCGGGCTGGTAGTGGGGCTGCACCGGGATGTAGGGCGG
>NZ_SMLD01000170.1:0-19959 GCF_004352805.1 Nonomuraea mesophila | reverse complement strand
GGGTGAGGGTGGGGGCGTGGCGCAGGATCGCCTGGTGCAGCGCGGCGACGTCCGGTGACGGGTCCACGCCCAGCTCCTCCGCCAGCCTGTCACGCAGCTCCCCGTACGCCGCCAGCGCCTCGCCCTGCCGCCCGCCCCGGTAGAGGGCCTTCATGTGCGCGGCCACCAGCCGTTCGCGCAGCGGGTGACGGGCCACCAGGGCGGCGAGGTCCACGGGCCGGCCGAGCGCGAGGTGCAGCTCCGCCTGTTCCTCCAGCGCCGCCAGTCGCGCCTCCTCAAGGCTCGCCGCCTCGGCCGCGGCGAAACCCGCGTCGGCGAAGTCGGCGTACGCGGGGCCGCGCCACAGCGACAGGGCCTCGTCGAGCTCCGCCGCACGCGCGTGGGGGCAGGTGGAGCGGCGGGCGAGCAGCGCGCGGAAACGGGCGGCGTCGCAGTCGTGAGCGGCCAGCGCGTACCCGCCGGGCCCAAGCGTGACCAGGGAGGGATCGCCGAGCGAGCGGCGCAGCTGGGAGACGCGGGCCTGCAGGGTGCCCGCCGGGTTGCGGGTGGGCCGCGCGCCCCAGAGGTCGTCGATGAGCCGGTCGGGCGTGAGCGGCCCGCCCCCGTGGGCGAGCAGGTCGGCGAGGAGCGCGCGCACCTTGTACTCGGCCACCCGTACGGGCGACCCGTCCTCCGCCCGCACCTCCAGGGGGCCGAGCACCGCGAAACGCACCACATCAGGACCAACCCGTAGCGTGCCCGAAGGAATTCCGAAGCGCCGTGCCGCAGGGTGGCGGGCATGAGTGATGTGACAGTCGTGGGACTGGGCCCGATGGGCTCGAAGATGGCGGAGACGTTCCTGGCCGCGGGCCACGGGGTGGCGGTGTGGAACCGTACGGAGAGCAAGGCCGGACCGCTGGCCGCCAAGGGCGCCAGGCGGGCGGCGACGGCGGTCGACGGCGAGTTGCTGGTGGTGAGCCAGACCCACTACCAGGCGATGTACGACAGCTTCGGGGACGCCCGGCTGGACGGCAGGGTGGTGGTCAACCTCAGCTCCGGTACGCCGGAGGAGCTGCGCGCGGCGGCCCGCTGGGTGGAGGGACGCGGCGGCGTCCTGGTCACGGGCGGCATCATGGTTCCGCCGCCCGGGATCGGCCGGGGGCGTACACGTTCTACAGCGGCCCCAAGGACGTGCTCGACCGGCACGCGGCCACGCTGGAGGCGCTGAGCGAGGTCACGTACGTGGGCGCCGATCAGGGCCTGGCGATGACGTACTACCAGGCCCAGCTGATGATCTTCTTCACGGGCTTGACGACCTTCATGCACGCCCTGGCCCTGATGCGCGCGGCGGGGGTCTCGCCGGAGGAGTTCCTGCCGTTCGCGCAGGAGACGTTCACGCAGCTGGGCAGCGACGGCCCGATGGGCTTCGCCAAGATCATCGCGACCGAGGTCGCGGCCGGGGTGCACCCGGGAGAGGACAACACCATGCAGATGCAGGCGATCGGCATGGGCCACGTCGTGGAGACCCTGGAGGAGGCCGGGCTGGAGACCACGGTGCCGAGGGCGGTGCATGCGTTGTTCGACCGGGCCGTCGCCGAAGGGCGGGGCGACGAGGGCATCAGCACCGTGATCCAGTCGATCAGGAAGCCCTGACCGGCCGTCCCAGGCCGCCGCCGGGCGGCGGCCTGGGAACGGGGGCTCAGTGGTTGGCGAGGAAGGCGAGCAGATCGTGCCTGGTGATCAGGCCGGCGGGCTTGCCGTCTTCCAGCACAACGGCCGCATCGGCCTTCTCCAGCGCTTCGACCGCACGCGCCACAGGTTCACCGCTGCCGATCGTGGGTAGCGGCGCTGACATGTGATCGGCGATGGTGTCGTCAGAGGAGATCCTGCCGTGATAGAGGGCTTCGAGGAGATCGCGTTCGACGATGGACCCGACCACCTCGGCCGCCATGACGGGAGGCTCCTCCTTCATCACGGGAAGCTGCGACACCGAGTATTCGCGCATGATCGCGATGACCGTGCTGACCGACTCGTACGGATGCGCGTGCACGAACTCGGGCAGCCCCGGCCCCTTGCGCGCCAGCACGTCGCCGACCACCCCTTCATCGGACGAGGTCCGCAGGAAGCCGTAGTCGGCCATCCAGTCGTCGTTGAAGATCTTGGACAGGTAGCCCCGGCCGCCGTCGGGCAGCAGCACGACGACCATGTCGTCGGGCCCGGCGGTGGCCGCCACCCGCAGCGCCGCCACCACGGCCATCCCGCAGGAGCCGCCGACCAGCAGCCCCTCCTCGCGGGCGAGCCTGCGGGTCATGGTGAACGACTCCTTGTCGGTGACCGCGATGACCTCGTCGCAGATCTTGGTGTCGTACGTGGCCGGCCAGATGTCCTCCCCGACGCCCTCCACGAGGTAGGGCCGCCCGGAGCCGCCCGAGTAGACCGAACCCTCGGGGTCGGCCCCGATGATCTTCACTCGGCCGTCGGAGACCTCCTTGAGGTAGCGGCCCGTGCCGCTGATCGTGCCCCCGGTGCCGATGCCGGCCACGAAGTGGGTGATGCGGCCGTCGGTCTGCTCCCAGATCTCGGGACCCGTCGAGTGGTAGTGGGAGTCGGGGTTGTTGACGTTGGTGTACTGGTTCGGCTTCCAGGCGTTGGGCACCTCGCGGGCCAGCCGGTCGGAGACCGAGTAGTAGGAGTCGGGGTGGTCGGGCGAGACGGCGGTCGGGCAGACGACGACCTCGGCGCCGTAGGCGCGCAGCACGGAGATCTTGTCCTGGGCCACCTTGTCGGGCACCACGAACAGGCAGCGGTAACCCTTCTGCTGCGCCACGATGGCCAGGCCCACGCCGGTGTTGCCGGACGTCGGCTCGACGATGACGCCTCCGGGACGCAGTTCGCCGGACGCTTCGGCGGCCTCGATCATGCGTGCCGCGATGCGGTCCTTGACCGAACCGCCTGGGTTGAAGTATTCGACCTTCGCGACCACCTGGGCGGGCACTCCCGCGGTGACTTTGTGCAGCCGGACGAGCGGAGTGTTCCCCATCAGGTCGACCAGGGAATCGTAAACGCGCACCGAGGTGTTCACCTTCTTTGCCGAAGCTTGATCAGCTTGCCTGTGGCCGAGGTCCCCAGGGGGTGGCGGGGCCTCGGTTAGTTTTCATGCAAACGCTACCGCCGAGTTCGACCGGGGAGGTCACGTACGTGGTGTGGGCAGCTGGCGTGGCGCGGGCGGCACGGAGGATCGCGACGGCGGCGGCACTCGGAGGCGGCGGGCTGACCGCACTGGGCGCCACGGCGTACGGACTGCTGATCGCCGAGGGGATGCTCGCGCGCAGGGTCATCGGGCAGCCGCACGGCCTGGACGGACCGGTCTGCGACGGCACCTACGGCGACTACCCCGGCCCGCCGCTGAAGCTGGCCATGCTGGGCGACTCCACGTCCGTGGGGCTCGGGGTGAGCGAGCCCGGCCACACCCCCGGCGTCCTGCTGGCCAACGGCCTGGCGGCGGTGGCGGAGCGGCCGGTGCGCCTCCTCGTGGTCGGCAGGTCGGGCACCCCGTCGGCCGAGCTGGGAGAGCAGGTCGACGCCGTGCTGCCCATGGGCCCCGACGTGGCGGTGATCTTCGTGGGGGCGAACGACATCATCACGCAGACACCCCCGGCGACGGCCGTACGCCATCTGACCAAGGCGGTGCGGCGGCTGCGGGACGCGGGAGCGGAGGTGGTCGTGGGCACGTGCCCCGACCTCGGCACGGTGCGGCCGATCGCGCAGCCGCTGCGCTGGGTGACGCGGCGCTGGAGCCGGCAGCTCGCGGCGGCGCAGACCGTGGCGGTGGTGGACGCGGGCGGCCGTACGGTGGCGTTCGCGGACGTTCTGGGGCCAGAGTTCGCGACAAATCCGACAGAAATGTTCGGACCGGATCGATTCCATCCATCTGACCGAGGTTACGCACAGGCCGCTTACGCGGTGCTACCGTCAGTGTGCGCTGCGTTGGAGTTGTGGCCTGAACCCACACCCGCACGTGGCGAAGCACTGCAACCGATTTACCTTGCGGCGGCTACGGCCGCGGAGGAGCCCGGCGCCGAGGTCACCGCGACCCGGGTCGACGGGCGGGCGACGGGCCTGCACGGCAAGTGGGTGACGTTGTTCCGCCGTCGGCTCGGCGAGCCGCTCAACGACGCCTGACCGCGGTCACCCTCCGAGCCCGAGCCGTCACTCCTCGTCCCTCTTTGGAGTGAATTGCCTGTGCTCCGGCCCCTGTGGAAATCGTCCATCGCCCTCGCGGGAATCCTCGCCGCGACCGCATGCTCCGGCAGCGACGCTGCCACGACGAGCTTCCCGACCTGGCACAACGCCGACGTCAACGCCGTCAGCCGGATGGCGGTGGCCGGCGGGGTGGTTGCCACCACGTCTTTGAAGCCCGGCGGCACACTCGAAACCGTCGCCATCGGCCTGCGCGACGGCAAACGCCTGTGGGCCTACCCTGCCACGATGGCCGGCCGGCTGCCCGGCATGGGCGTCTCCACCCCCGCGGTCGTGGAGACCTCCAAGGGCCAGAGCGTGGTCGTCGCGCTCGATCCCGCCAAGAAGGGCGCCTGGAACGCCACCCTGGTCGCCCGCGACGCCTACTCCGGGGTGCGCAAGTGGACCAGGCCGGTGCACTCCACGTTCGGGCCGCAACGCTGCGGCCCCTACGTCTGCCTGTCCGAGCACACCGCCCTGGCCAAGGCCCGCATGGTGGTGCTCGACCCGACCACGGGCAGGCAGCTGTGGAAGCTGCCCGGCATCGCCGAGGTGGAGTGGTCCGACGCGCGCCGGGTCCTGCTGCTGCGGCTGTCCGCCAACCCCATGATCGAGTCGTACGAGCTCAAGACCGGCAAGCTGCAGTGGCAGCAGCCCATCGAGCAGGCGCTCGGCCCCGGCATCGACATGTCGGGCGGGTGGGCGTTCGGCTCGACGGGCGGCAGGCTCATCGGCTACGTCGCCCCCTACACCGACCCGCGGACCAAGAAGATCTCGACGTTCGGGCTGTTCTCCATCGAGATCGCCGACGGGACGATCAACTGGATGCGGCCCTCGGTCGTACGCGTCTATCCCAGCGGCAACCCCGGCTACGCGCCGGTCGTCCGCCCGGTCGACCGGCAGGGCGCCTACGGCGGCTTCGCCCGGCTCGACTCGGAGACCGGGCGGGTGATCGGCCAGGTCACGGCCTCCGACGTGCCCGGCTCCGGCTGGTGGCTGGCCTTCCCCGACCAGATGGACAAACTGGGCTTCCTCCAGCACAACGCCAAGGGCTCGGCCTTCGACCTCGTCACCGGCAAGCAGGTGCCCGTGGAGGAACAACGCGGGTGGTCGTTCTGCGTCACCGACCCCAAGCCGCTGACGCTGCGCGGGCAGGCGCCGGGCTTCTACTCGACGGCCGCCGTCTGCGAATACGACCTCGGCACCGGCAAGCGCGTCTCGCCCGCCTCCGCGCCGCCGGCCTGGTTCACCGGCAGCCAGGACGGCTGGCGGTTGTGGCGCGACGAGAAGGGGACGATCCACGCCGTGAACGACCACACCGCCACAGCGCCGGGAATGTACGGATAGCGTGGCCAGTCGGGGCTTGCGCGTAGAACTGGAATATAGTTCTACTATTAGCGCCGACAAAGGAGGGGCCATGCCCGAGGCAGTCATCGTCGCAACCGCGCGTTCCCCCATCGGACGAGCCTTCAAGGGGTCGCTCAAGGAGATCCGGCCCGACGACCTGACCGTGCAGATGATCCAGGCGGCGCTGGCCAAAGTGCCCCAGCTCGATCCCACGTCCATCGACGACATCATGCTGGGGTGCGGCCTGCCCGGCGGCGAGCAGGGCTTCAACATGGCCCGCGTGGTGGCGGTGCTGCTGGGGCTCGACGACGTGCCCGGCACCACCGTGACGCGCTACTGTTCCTCCTCGCTGCAGACCACCAGGATGGCCTTCCACGCCATCAAGGCGGGCGAGGGCGACGTGTTCGTGTCCGCCGGCGTGGAGACCGTCTCGCGCTTCACCAAGGGCAACTCCGACTCGCTGCCCGACACCCAGAACCCGGCCTTCAGCGACGCCCTGGCCCGCACGCAGGCCTTCGCCGAGGGCGGACGCCAGTGGCACGACCCGCGCCAGGACGGCGACGTGCCCGACATCTACATCGCGATGGGGCAGACGGCCGAGAACCTCGCCCAGGTCAAGGGCGTCACCCGCCAGGAGCAGGACGAGTTCGGCGTACGCTCCCAGAACCTCGCGGAGAAGGCGCTGGCCGACGGGTTCTGGCAGAAGGACATCACACCCGTGACCCTGCCGGACGGCACCGTGGTGAGCAAGGACGACGGCCCGCGCGCCGGCACCACCTACGAGAAGGTCTCGACCCTGGCGCCGGTGTTCCGCCCCGACGGCACCGTCACGGCGGGCAACTGCTGCCCGCTGAACGACGGGGCCGCCGCCGTCGTCGTGATGAGCGACGTCAAGGCGGCGGAGCTCGGCATCACGCCGCTGGCCAGGATCGTGTCCACCGGGGTCACCGGGCTGTCGCCCGAGATCATGGGGCTCGGCCCGGTGGAGGCCTCGAAGCAGGCGCTGACCAGGGCCGGGATGGCGATCGACGACATCGACCTGGTGGAGATCAACGAGGCGTTCGCCGCCCAGGTGATCCCGTCGTACCGCGACCTCGGGATCGACCTCGACCGGCTCAACGTCAACGGCGGGGCGATCGCCGTGGGGCATCCGTTCGGGATGACGGGCGCCCGGATCACGTCCACGCTGGTCAACAGCCTGCAGCACCACGACAAGAGCATCGGGCTCGAGACCATGTGCGTGGGCGGCGGCCAGGGCATGGCGATGGTGCTGGAGCGCCTGTCCTGATCTCGTCCGTACGGCAGGCGGCGGCCGTCCGGTCGCCGCACGCGGCCGGCCACCTCAAGGGGGAACGGCCGCCGACCGGGTGAAGGGGGCTCGCCGCGACGCGAGCCCCCGTCGCCCGGTCTCCGTGGTGAACCGCCGGCCCGCCGCCTAACCGTGCTGGTCGGGGCCGGCGCGGGTCGGGGTGATGCGCAGGACGACGCGGCGCTCGCGGGTCATGGCGGCGCGGTAGTCGTCCCAGTCGGGGTGCTCCCCCGAGATGTCGCGGTAGTAGGCGACCAGGTGGTCCATGGCCTCGGGCAGCGAGATGATCTCGGCCGTGCCGTCCACCTGGATCCAGTCACCGTAGAAGCGGTCGGTGAAGGCGCACAACGAGACGCCGGGATCGCGGCGGGCGTTGCGCGTCTTGACCGCCGTCTCCCTGGTGCTGACGACGATGTGGCCGTCCTGAACGCCGACGACGACCGGCGACATCTGCGGGCGCCCGTCGGGGTGTCTGGTGAGGAGGATGGCGTGATGGTGGGTGCGGAGGAAGGCGAGTGCCTTGTCGACGTCCATCCCCTCATGATGTCGCGCCCGTGTGCAGCACACGGGCGCGAGGATGGTAGGGCTTAGACAAAGCCCATGCGGTTACGGCGGTGCCGCTCGTGCTCGTGAACGATCGCGGCGGCGTAGCCGTGGGTCAGCCCGTGCTCGTCGGCGAGCCAGTTGGCCCGCTCGGCGCATCTGAGGAAGCTCGGGCCGTTGTCGATGGCTTGGAACCACTCTGGGAGTTCGCGTCCCGTTATGGCCGGGACCCTTGCGATCAGCTTCGTCTGCGTCTCCGGTGAGTGGTTCAAGGACATGGGCACCTCCGCGTTTAAGGTTCCTTTCGTTGACACTGCAACACCGGCGTGCGAATGGCAAGCCCTGAGTCAGGCATCATTTTGTGACGGCGGGTAGATTTTCGGTCGCACACAGAGAGGGCCCCGCCTGGCGGCGGAGCCCTCCGGATGATGCGGGGACGAACGTCAGTCGCTGCTGCTGAAGTAGCTGACGAAGCGCAGCACCTCGAGGTAGATCCACACGAGGCTGAGCGTCAGCCCGAACACGCACTGCCAGGCGAACTTCTCCGGCGCGCCCTGCTTGACGCCCTGCTCGATGGCGTCGAAGTCGAGGAGCAGGAAGAAGCAGCCGATCAGGATCATGACGATGCTGAAGGCCCAGCCGATCGGGCTGTCGGTGCGCAGGCCGAGCCCGCCGTCGTTGAACAGGCCGACGATCAGGTTGACGAGCAGCAGGCCGATGGCCGCGATGGCGGCGGCGATGCCGAACTTCACGAGCTTGGGCGTGACGCGGATGATGCGCAACGAATAGACGGTCAGCACCGCGCCGAACGCGAATGCCGTGCCCAGCACCGCTTGGAGCACGATGCCGCTGATGGCGCCCTCGAACACGGAGCTGATCTTGCCGAGGAAGATGCCCTCGAACACCGCGTAGCCCAGGATGAGCGCCGGGTTGGTGCTCATCGTGAACGACGCGATCAAACCGATGATCAGTGCGACGATGGCCGCGCCGATGGCGACCATGGGCGGCACGTTGAGGACCCAGGCCGCGGCGGCGGCCAGGACGAGCACCCCGAGCGTGAGGAACCCGCGCACCACGACGTCATCGAGGGTCATGGTCCGGTGAGCGGGCCTGGCCGGCGGTGCGTACGACGGCGCGTCGTACATGTTCTGCAACTGGTCGGGTGACGGGGTGGGCCCGCCCCAGCCCGCGGCCTGCTGCCGCGACCTGCTGAATACGGGGTTCTTGCTCTCCATCGCTGCCTCCTGTGACGCCGAGCCTACGGGGCCTGGCGGCACCTTGGTCAACTGACGCGTCAGATCGATGTTGGTTCGGGACTTCGGCAGCGTTGACAACGAACGTGTCCGGCCCGGAGTTCCCAAGGTCAGCGGCGAGCTCGCGCGCCCGTCCTGGCCCCGCCGTCCGGAGCCCGTCCCCGGGGTCCGTGACGAACCCCTTCCGGTGCGTGATGATGGCGCGCGGCGCCTTTTCCTAGAGAAAAGGGCCGACCGGTTGTATTCCGTAGTCAACCATTCACGGTAAGAAACTCCCGAGGGACACAGAAAGCAGAAGGCGGGCGGTTTGTCAATATGATCGCGCTCTCCAGAAGTTTTTCAAGGAGCGCAATCGGCCGTACGTGTGCGCGGACGAGATCGCGGCCCCCGGACGTGGCCGTCCACCAGCGACGGAGCACAGGGAACGCGACAACTCCGTAACAAATTGATATCAACGGGGAAACGATCGAAGGGGTTCGTCCGACGATCGCGGCGAACCTCCAGGTCAGAGCCCTAAAGGCGGCGAAGATGGCAGGTGCCCCCGGCGGGATTCGAACCCGCACGTCAACCCTTTTAAGGGGTTTGCCTCTGCCATTGGGCTACGGGGGCGCCGCAATCATACGAAACGGACCATGCTTCCGAGGAGCACAACTTCGCATCAGCCGTCACAACTGTGATGACTGCGGTGAAGTGATAGTGCTCCCACCACTCTGTCCAAGAAGAGTAGACCGTCCAGATGGTCCAGTTGGTGCTGAATGCAACGAGCTTCCACGGCATCCGCCTCGATGGTGACCGGCTCGCCCGTGCCTGGCAAATGCCCATGTACGGTGATGCGCGTCGCACGACGTACGTCGGCGGTGATCCCGGGGACGGACACGCACCCCTCGCGCAGGTGGTCCCAGCGGGCGGCCGTCGCGAGCCGTGGATTGGCCACCACGAGCTCTCCGGTCCACGACCGGCTTCCAGGGTGGCGCCCGGCGTCAAAGGCGATCAGGCGCCAGCTCAGGCCGATCTGGGGGGCTGCCAGGCCGGTCGTGGAGGGCTCGTGGCGCAGGGTGGCGAGCAGATCGGCGGCGGCAGCCACGACTTCGGGGGCGGTCGGGTCCACCGGTTCGGCGGAGGCGGACAGCAGCGGGTGCGGGGCGTCGATCACCTCGCAGGGGCTTCCGTCCGCCGGCCGGGTCACAACAGGTCCGGTTCGACGGGACGGAAGGTGATCTCGGAGTCGAGGCCTGCGCCGACGGCGGCCAGCCTGCGCATGAGCGCCGCCACGTCCACCTCCTTCGGCAGCTCGACGTCGGCGATCAGCACGTAGAGCCGGCCGGTGAGCCTGGTGCTCATGCCGGTGATGTTGCCCCCGTCGGCCGCGAGCACGGCGCTGATGGCGGAGATGATGCCGGGCCTGTCAGGGCCGTGGACGGTGAGCACGTAGCCGAGACCGCCGCCGTCGTCGCAGAAGTGGCGGCGCGCCTCGATCGCCGAGGCCGTCACCACGAGGTCGGGCGCGCACAGGCGCTTGCTGAGCTCGGCCGTGTCCACCTCTCCCGACACGAGCAACATCATCGCCACGTGGCCGCCGAGCAGCGTCATGGTCGAGTCCTGGATGTTCGCCCCGCAGTCGGCGAGCGAACCGGTGACTGCGGCGATCACGCCGGGTCGGTCCACGCCGAGCACGGTCACCGCTGAGAGCCCCACCCGTGGTTCCCCTTCCGCTCATGCGACCAGGGGCGCCGCACGCCCCGGCGAGAACCACCGGGGCGCTGCCGTTCCCGGCCTAACGGCGAGTCGTCGCCACCGCGGCCCTGAAGCCGTCCCGCGGGTGCTCCATCTCACCCAGCGAGATCGTCTCCCGCTTGAAGAACAGGGCCAGGGTCCAGTCGACGACGACGCGGACCTTGCGGTTCAGCGTCGGCACCCGCGACAGATGGTAAGTGCGGTGCATGAACCATGCAGGGAATCCGCGAAGCTTGACGCCATAGACGTTCGCGACGCCTTGGTGCAGGCCCAACCCCGCCACCGATCCGACATACTTGTGGCGGTATTGCACTAGTTCCTGCCCGCGCAGGTACCGTACGACGTTGTCCGCCAGCACCTTCGCCTGGCGCACGGCGTGCTGGGCGTTCGGCGCGCAGTATTTCCCTGGGTCGGTCACGTCCGGCACCCCGGCCGCGTCTCCGGCCGCGAAGGCGCCCTGCGTGCCCGCGACGGTCAGCATGGCCGTGGCCTTGATCCGGCCGCGCTCGTCGAGCGGCAGGTCGCTGTCGCCGACCACCGTGCTGGGCTTGACGCCCGCCGTCCACACGAGGGTCTCCGCGTCGAACTCCGCGCCGTCGGAGAGCACCACGTGGCCGCCCTCGCACGACTCCAGGCGGGTCTTCAGCCGGACGTCGATGCCGCGCTCGCGCAGCTGCTCCAGGGTCCACCTGCCCATCTCGGGACCGACCTCGGGCAGCACCCTGTCGGTGGCCTCGACCAGCACCCAGCGCAGGTCGGACGGCCCGATGTTGCGGTAGTAGCGCGTCGAGTGCTTGGCCATGTCCTCCAGCTCGGCGAGCGCCTCCACGCCCGCGAAGCCGGCGCCGACCACGACGAACGTGAGCGCCCTGCGCCGCACCTCGGGGTCGTCGGCCGACTCGGCCACGTCGAGCAGGTGCAGCACGCGGTTGCGCAGCGCGATGGCCTCGCCCACGGTCTTGAAGCCGATGCCGATGTCGGTCAGCCCGGGGATGGGCAGCGTACGCGAGATCGACCCGGCGGCCATGACGATCACGTCGTAGGCCACCTGCCGCGGCTCGCCCTCGGCGGGCTGGAAGGTCACGGTGCGCTCGGCGTGGTCGACCTTGGTCACCGTGCCGTTGAGGATGTGCACCTTCGGCAGCACGCGCCGCAGCGGCGCGACCATGTGCCGGGGGGAGAGGTTGCCGGCCGCCGCCTCGGGGAGGAACGGCTGGTAGGTCATGTAGGACTGGGGATCGATGATCGTGACGCGCACCTCGCCGCTGCGCAGCTCACGGTGGAGTTTGCGCTGCAGCCTGAGCGCTGTGTAGAGGCCGACGTATCCTCCGCCGACGATGAGAATGTGCTGGTTCATCCTGAGGCCACATCCCTCGTGGAGTGCTTGTGAAAGCATTCACAAGCCTACGCCAAGCACGTACGGGGAATCCATCCCTGGCATGGTGCGACGCGTCACACCGCCAGTGACCTGGCACGGGAGAACAGATCGTCCAGCATCTGGGCAGTGACCCTGCCGGTGAAGGTGTTCTGCTGGCTCGGGTGGTAGCAGCCGAGCAGCGTGACGGGCACACCGTCGTACGCGATCTCGACCTCTGCCCCGTGCCCGAACGGCGGCCTGCTGCGCGGCAGCGCGTAGCCCGCGTCCTTGAGCGCCGGCCACACCGCCTGCCAGGCGTAGCCTCCGAGCGCCACCACCACCCGCACGTCCGGCGCGACCAGTCTCACCTCCCGCGCCATCCACGGGAAGCAGGTGCTCTTCTCCTCCGGCGTCGGCTTGTTCGCCGGAGGAGCGCAGCGCACCGGCGCCACCACTCGCGTGTCGATCAGCCGCTGCCCGTCGCCCGCGTGCGTGCTCGTCTCCTGCGCGGCCAGGCCGGTGCGGTGCAGCGAGGCGAACAGCCAGTCGCCGCTGCGGTCGCCGGTGAAGATGCGGCCGGTCCTGTTGCCGCCGTGCGCGGCCGGCGCGAGCCCCGTGATCAGGATCCGCGGGTGCTCGTCGCCCCAGCCGGGGACGGGACGGCCCCAGTACGTCTCGTCCGCGAACGCGCGCCGCCGCACCCTCGCGACCTCCTCCCGCCACTCCACCAGGCGGGGACAGGCCCGGCAGACCGACTGCCTGGCCGTGAGCTCCGCGAGGGTGTCGCTGGAGGCGGCCAGGCGGCGTACGTCCGCGGGGTCGAGCGCGACGGGGGTGTCAGGGGTCGCCGGGTCGCCCGGCCATCCGGTGCCGGGAGGTACGAAACTCATGACACCGATGGTGCCCGATCAGCGCGTCTTCTCGAGGACTCGGCGCCGGCGCGGGCGGGCCGGGTCGGAGAAGGTCTGCTCCGTCAGCGGCAGCGGGCAGCGGTTGAGAATCGGCTCGCCGCACGACCGGTCGACCGAGCAGCCGTGACACTCGAAGTCGGTGCACAGCGTAGTAGTGCCGACAAGAAACCGGGTGGCGCCTGGAGGCACCACCCGGTTCTCGGTTCAGCCGCAGCCGATCATTCGGACTACTTGTCCCTGGCCGGAGGCGAAGGCACCGGCGACGGCGAGTCGGTCGGAGTCGCCTTGGGCAGCGGAGCCGGAACAGCGCAGGGCGCGTAGCCACTCGTGGAGGAGTCGCTGTTGTTCGGGCCCGAGACCGACAGCGTCACGTTGCCGCCGTGGGCGTGCCGGCCCGTCAGCTTGTCCTTCGAGAAGGAGACGCTCTCCGAACCGCCGCGACGGCCGAACTCGGCCACACCGCTGGACACGGTCGCACCGTTGAGCGTCCAGCTCCACTTCACCCGGGCAGCGCCGGTCGAGCGGATCGTACCGGAGGCGCTCAGCGAGCACGAGTTCGTGGTCGACGCCGAAGCGGACGCGCTCACCTTGGCGCGGTGGTCAGGCGCGGGGAAGGACGGCTTGTCGTCCTTGCACCACACCTTGTAGTACGCGCGGTTGGAGTAAGCGGTGTCCGGACGGAGCACCTGCAGCTGCGCATAGCCACGCTGGCTGTGACGCGGCGCGAAGCTGAAGCCGACCTTGCGCGCGTGGTGGACCTTGACCTTGCCGTAGTCGACGACGTCACCGTTGAGGACCCAGCGGTAACGCACCCACGACGGGCGGTCGGTCTTGATGACGCCGGCGACGCCGATCCTGTCACCGGGGTTGCAGGAGCCGACGTACCTGCTGGGGTTGACCCAGGCACGCGCCGACACCTTCCGGTCGAGGTGCGTACGCACTTCCTTCAGCTTCTTCTCCGCCTCGCAGGAGACCGAGAAGTAGCCCTTCTTGGAGGTGACCTTCTTCGGGCCGAGGACCTGGACGGCCTCCCAGCCCTTCTTGATGTCCTCCTTGAAGGTGATGGACTGCTTGAGGGTGACCGTCCTGGTGCCCTTGCCCTTGAGCGTGATCGACTTGACCTTGCTCTTGGAGCCGTCACCGTGCAGCCATCGGTAGGCCAGCTTCGTCTTGCCCTTGACAGGCACCTTGACCTTGGCCGAGAAGTTGACCTTGACCGGGCAGGAACCTTCGTAACTGCGAGTGGAGGCCTTCGGCCGCGCGACCGTGACCTTGGAACTCGCCTTCGCCTTGGCGGAGGCGGCCGTGGCCTTGGTCGCCGCCTGGGCGGGGCTGGAGGCCAGACCCGCGGCCAAGGCGGCCAGCACCGCGGTCGACGCACCGATCGCCGCCGCTCTACGTGCCAACCCAACAGACATCATGTGAGTGTGCTCCATTCCTTGAGGGAAGAGGCGCTCGGGAACGGTCGCCACGCCAGCACCTTCCGTGCACAGCGATATGGCAAAGCCCCCGTATGCACCTTTACTCAAGCACAATACTGATCGCGCCCTCAACATGATGCATAGACCGGAAATGTCCGGATTTCTTCAGCTATCGCGCTATGGACCACGCAATACCGTCAAGGATGTCGTGTTCACTAACAACGACCTGCGGAAATACAAAACGGCGTACGATCCGGTCGAGAATGAGTGCTCCCGCGCCAATCACATCCACCCGTCCCGGGTGCATGACCGGAATCGCGGCCCGCTCACCGTGCGTCATCGCGAGCAGCCGCCGCGTCACGTCGTGCACCTGCTCGGCCGACAGGCGCGAATGGTGGATGCGGGCAGGATCGTAGGCGGGCAGATCGAGCGCCATCCCCGCCAGCGTCGTCACCGTGCCCGCCAGGCCCACGAGCGTGTGCGCCCGCCGCACGGGCACCGCCGACTCGACCCGGTCGAGCGCCGCCTCGATGTCGGCGACCACGGCCTCCAGAGCGGGAGCCGCCGGCGGGTCGCCGTCACGAAGATGCCGCTCGGTGAGGCGTACGCAGCCGATGTCCACCGACAGCGCCGCCTCGGCGTGCTCGGAGCCGACCACGAACTCGGTGGAGCCGCCGCCGATGTCGACCACCAGGTAGGGGGGCAGCGGCCCCTGCGGCACCTCGGTCTCGGGCGACAGGCTGACCAGGCCCTTGGTCGCGCCCGTGAACGACAGCTCCGCCTCCTCGTCGCCCGTCGCGACCTCCGGCTCCACCCCGAAGATCTCGCGCACGCCGGTCACGAAGTCCTGCCGGTTGGCCGCGTCCCGGGTGGCGCTCGTGGCCACGACCCGGGTCGCGCTCGCGCCGTGCCTGTCGATCAGCTCGCGGTAGGCGCGCATCACCTTGAACGTACGGTCGAGCGCGTCGGGAGCGAGCCTGCCGGTGCGGTCGACCCCCTGCCCCAGGCGGACGATCTCCATCCGCCGCTCGACGTCGTCCAGCACGTCCTCGCCGACGTCAGCGATGAGCAGGCGTACGGAGTTGGTGCCACAGTCGACCGCGGCTACACGCATGGGCCGTCACTCCACCATTCGGGCAGGGCGTCGAGCGCCTCCCTGCCGATCGGGTTGACGCCGGGCGCCGCCAGCTCGTGGGCGACGAGCGCGTGCAGGCACTTGACCCGCCGCGGCATGCCGCCCGTGCTCTGCATGTCGCGCGGCAGCGGCTCGAGCCCCTGCTCGCGCGCGGCCTGGTCGCGCCTGGCGACGTAGTCGTCGTGGGCGGCCTCGTAGGCCTGCGCCAGCCCGGGCTCGGTGGCCAGCCTCGCCTGCATCTCGCGCATCAGACCGGAGCCCTCCAGCGTGCCGATGGCCGAGGCCGCCTTCGGGCAGGTCAGGTAGTAGAGAGTCGGGAACGGCGAGCCGTCGGGCAGCCGCGGCGCGGTCTCCACGACATCGGGGTTGCCGCACGGGCAGCGGTGCGCCACGCCGCGCAACCCCCTGGGAGGCCGGCCGAGCTGCCGCTGCACGACCTCGGCGTCTTCAGCGTCCACCACGTTCCTTCCCGGTGACCGCCCGGCGCCCGGTGTCCTTGTCGGCGGCCTCGACGGACTCCCAGAGCGTCTGGTACCACGGCGGCACCGTCGCGGGCCGCTTCACTTCCGCCTGCTCCTTGCCCCGGTCGGGGTTCATCACGACATAGCACTTCTCGCCGGGGCCGCAGTAGTGCAGCCGCTCCTTGGCGGTCTTCTTGATCCAGTTGGGGTCGTTGCTCTGCCGGTCACGGGCCAGCAGGGCCTGCCGCTCCGCCTCCACCATGGCCTTCTCCTCCAGCGCCTCCGCGATGCTGCGGCGCAGGCTGATGTATTCGCGGACAGGGTAGGCCAGGCTCATCGCGATCGCGCACACCACGACGGCCAGGATGGCGGCCCGTCCGGTCAGTTGCGGTCTCTTCGCCATGTGCTGCACCCCCTGCTCGTTGCCTCATCTCCGGAGGCGGCCCGGCCACGTAAGGAGCCGCCGACAGGAGCCGCCGCCCACCGCGGCCGACCACCACCGCAGTCACGACCGCCGGCCACCGCGCACGCGCCGGCCCGGGCGCCGGCGTCTCCTCGTCCGAAACTAGCGCCGGAAGCGCGGGAAAGCCGCGCGACCCGCGTAACGGGCGGCGTCGTCCAGAAGCTCCTCGATGCGCAGCAGCTGGTTGTACTTCGCGACCCGGTCGGAACGGGCAGGCGCGCCGGTCTTGATCTGGCCGCAGTTGACCGCAACCGCGAGGTCGGCGATCGTCGTGTCCTCCGTCTCGCCGGAACGGTGGCTCATCATGCACCGGTAGCCGCTGCGGTGCGCCAGGTCGACCGCGTCGAGCGTCTCCGACAGCGTGCCGATCTGGTTGACCTTGACCAGCAGGGCGTTGGCCGTGCCCTCCTTGATGCCGCGCTCCAGCCGCTCCGGGTTGGTGACGAACAGGTCGTCGCCGACGAGCTGCACCTTGTCGCCGAGCGCCTCGGTGATGGCCTTCCAGCCCGCCCAGTCCTCCTCGTCGAGCGGGTCCTCGATCGAGACGAGCGGATAGCTCGCGACCAGGTCGGCGTAGAACTCGATCAGCTCCTGCGCCGACAGGCCCTTGCCGTCGATCGTGTAGACGCCGTCCTTGTGGAACTCGGTGGCGGCCACGTCGAGCGCCAGCGCGACGTCCTCGCCCGGCACGTAGCCGGCCCGCTCGATCGCCACCAGGATCAGGTCGAGCGCGTCGCGGTTGGACGGCAGGTTCGGCGCGAAGCCGCCCTCGTCGCCCAGCCCCGTGGCGTAGCCCTTCTCCTTGAGCACGCTCTTGAGCGCGTGGTAGACCTCGGTGCCCATGCGCACCGCCTCGCGGAACGTCTCCGCGCCGATCGGCGCGATCATGAACTCCTGGATGTCGACGTTGGTGTCGGCGTGGGCTCCGCCGTTCAGGATGTTCATCATCGGGACGGGCAGCACGTGGGCGTTGGGGCCGCCGACGTAGCGGAAGAGCGGCAGGTCGGCGCTGTCGGCGGCGGCCTTGGCCACGGCCAGCGAGACGCCCAGGACGGAGTTGGCGCCGAGCTTGGCCTTGTTGGGCGTGCGGTCCAGGTCGATCATGATCTGGTCGACGATGCGCTGGTCCTCGGCCTCGACCCCGTGGATCTCATCGAAGATCTCGTCGGTCACGGCGAGCACGGCCTTCTCGACGCCCTTGCCGCCGTAGCGGTTGCCGCCGTCGCGCAGCTCGACCGCCTCGAACTGGCCGGTGGACGCCCCGCTCGGCACTGCCGCACGGCCAGTGCTGCCGTCGTCGAGCACGACCTCGACCTCGACCGTCGGGTTGCCCCGCGAGTCGAGGATCTCGCGGGCGTATACGACCTCGATGGTAGCCACGGGATGCGCTCCTAAATCGAAAGGCAATATGCCATCAGAGCCTATCGGTACGCCCGCTCAGCGCGACGACTCCCACGTGCGTACGCGGTCCCGATAGGTGCGGGCGGCGGCCCGCAGCTCGGCCTCGGCGTCGAGCCCGGCCTCCGAGGCCCTGCGCGCCAGGTCGAACAGCTCCCTGGCCACTCCCTGGCCGACGGCGGCCGACAGCGCCTCCGGCGCCCCCGCGCGTGCGGCCCTGCGCAGGAGCTGGGCGGTGAGCGAGAGCGCCGGCTGCCCCATGGGCACGCCGTCGAGCGCCGACTCGCTGCCCTTGGCCGCCCGCTCCGCCGCCTTGATCGTCTCCCAGTTGTCGTTGACCTCGTCGGCGCTCTCGGCCCGCACCGAGCCGAACACGTGGGGGTGGCGGCGTACGAGCTTGCCGACGATGCCCTCGGCGACGTCGTCCATGTCGAAACCCTCGGCCACCCGCGCGTGGAAGACGACCTGCAGCAGCAGGTCGCCGAGCTCCTCGCGGAGCGCGGGATAGTCGCCCTGCTCGATCGTCTCCAGCACCTCGTACGCCTCCTCGAGGAGGTACGGCACCAGGGATTCGTGCGTCTGCCCGCGGTCCCACGGGCATTCGGTGCGCAGCCGGTCCATCACCGCGACCAGGTCGAGCATCCGCGCCCCCGGCAGGTCGTAGGACCCCGGCACCACCTCGATCAGCGGCGGCTCGTCGAGCCCGATGGCGGCGTTGCCCACCGCCCGCATGAAGGCCTCGTCGTCCTCGGCCAGCCACACGACCGTCTCCGCGACCGCCCTGCGGGCCAGCTCACGCGCGTCGGGCTCGACGACCTCGACCTCGACGCCGGCCTCGGCCAGGTAGGGGAGCTGGGGGTGGGCCGCGTCACCGGTCAGCACCGGCCCCGAGCGCAACGCCTGCCAGGCCTGGTGACTCAGCAGGCCTGGCGCGACCCTGGGCGAGGTGGTGACGACGATCAGCGGCACGGGCTAACCCTGCTGCGGCTGCTGCGGCTGGGACGCCTTGCCGAACCTGCCGTTGTCGACGAACATCGCCGGGTTCTCCTGCGAGCGCTGCGGGTTGAGCGCACCGTAGCGAGGGCTGAAGACGACCTTCACCGAGCCGAGCTCCTTGGTGAGCCGGTCGGCGCCGTCCTGGCCGCTGCCGAACCGCTGGCGCAGCTTCTCCAGCCCGGCGAGCGCCATGCCGTAGTCCTGCGCGTTCTGCGGCGCGCTGGCGGCGGGACCGAGCAACAGGTTGAGCTCGGCGGACGGGTATTGCCCCGGGTTCTTGAGCACATTGTCGATCTCCGCCTGGCTCACCTGCACGTTGTGGCGCTCCAGAACCTGCTTGATCATCAGCACGTCGGTCATGCGGCGCAGCACGCGCTGGCTGGCAGGTGTGTTCTGCTCCTGCTCCACCGCCTCCTCAAGGCTCCTGCCCGAGAGCGCGGCCTCCAGCTGCGGAGGCAGCTTGGCGTTGCGCAGGGCGGCTACGTAGGCCTTCGTCTCCTCGTTGAGCTCGCTCGCGGAGATGCGCTCGTTTCCCACCACGGCGGCGGCGCCGGCCTGCATGGGCGAGGAGCAGGCGGTCAGCGCGATGCCCGCCGCCGCGGCGGCCACTGCTACTCGTATCGACTTCACGTACGTCCCTTTCCGACCGTAAACCGCCGCTAGCTTACCCGTGCGGGCTCGAGGAACATCGCCTCGACCAGATCGCCACACCATTTGAGCAGGTCGAGGTCGCGTAGCGGCTGCCCGCCCAGCGGCTTGGTCTTGGGAACCGGGACCAGCAGAGTCTCCGCCGCCTGCTTGTATATCGCCTTCTTGTAGAGCCGGTCGAGCCGGACCTGCTGGGACTCCTGCAACCGCACCGGGCCGAACTTGATGTTCTGGCCTTGCAGCGTGACGTCGGACAGCCCGGCCGAGCGCGCCGCTATGCGGAACTTGGCGACCTCCAGCAGGTTCTCCACCTCCCTCGGCGGCCTGCCGTAGCGGTCGGTGAGCTCGGCGCGCACCTCCTCGATGTCGGCGGGCGAGGCGATGGCCGCGATCCGTTTGTACGCCTCCAGGCGCAGCCGCTCGGAGGTGACGTAGTCGTGCGGGATGTGGGCGTTGATCGGCAACTCGACCTTGACGTCGTGCTGCTCCTCCGGCGCCGCGACGCCCGACAGCTTGGCCTTCTGCTCCTGCACGGCCTCGGCCATCAGGCGTACGTAGAGGTCGAACCCGACGCCCGCGATGAACCCCGACTGCTCGGCGCCGAGCACGTTGCCCGCGCCGCGGATCTCGAGGTCCTTCATCGCGACGTACATGCCCGCGCCCATCTCGGTGTGCTGCGAGATCGTGGCGAGCCGCTCGTGCGCGGTCTCGGTCAGCGGCTTCTCCGGCGGGTAGAGGAAGTAGGCGTAGCCGCGCTCCCTGCCC
>NZ_SMLD01000016.1:0-95620 GCF_004352805.1 Nonomuraea mesophila | reverse complement strand
CCCTGCGCACTGGGCGGCCCCCCAGGAACGTACGTCCCGCCCCCGCGCCAGGGGCGGAGGCAAGGCGCGCGGCGCCGGCCGCCGCCGCCGCTGAACCCGCCCTCCTGCGCGCCCGCGACGCGAGCCGTCCCCTCCGAGCCGTTCAGGCGGGGCCGGGCGTGTCGCCGAGGGACTCCAGCAGGTCGCGCAGGGTGGCGGCGAGGTCGTCGCGCTGCCGCTGCGACAGCGCGGCCAGCACCCGCTGCTCCGTCTCGAGGTGGTGCGGCAGCACCCGGTCGGTCAGCGCGCGCCCCTCGTCCGTGAGCGTCACGTGGACGCCGCGCCCGTCCGAGTCGCTCGGCGTACGGGTCACCAGGCCCCGCGCCTCCAGGCGGTCGAGCCGCTGCGTGACGGCCCCCGAGGTGACCATGGACGCGCGCATCAGCTCCGCGGGCGTCAGCCGGTGCGGCGGGTCGCTGCGGCGCAGCGTGGCCAGCACGTCGAAGGAGGCGGGGTCGAGCCCGTGGGCCTCGAAGGTACGGCGCAGCTCCACGGTGATCAGCCGCGTCAACCGCGACAGGCGGCCGATGACCGCCATGGGGGAGACGTCCAGGTCGGGGCGCTGCGCGGCCCACTGCTCGAGCACGAGGTCGACGTGATCTGACACTGCTTCAGCCTATCGATGTCTTAGTAGTGAGGTACATCACCTAGGCAAGTATCTTAGCGATGAGCTACTTTGTCTCAATGTTAAGAAATCAGACGGGAGTCGTGTTGCTGACCGCGTTGACCCCCTCCATCTGGGGGACGACCTACCTTGTCACCACCGAGTTGCTGCCGCCTGACCGGCCCCTGCTGGCGGCGTTGATCAGGGCCCTGCCCGCCGGGCTGCTCCTCCTGGCGATCACCAGGCGCCTGCCGGAGGGTATCTGGTGGTGGCGTGCGCTGGTGCTGGGTGCGCTGAACATCGGGGTGTTCTTCGCGCTGCTGTTCGTGGGCGCCTACCGGCTGCCCGGCGGGGTGGCCGCGACCGTCGGCGCCGTCCAGCCTCTGCTGGTCGCGCTGCTGTCGGCCGGGCTGCTGGCCGAGCGCCTGTCCCTGCGCACCGCGCTGTCGGCCGTGGCGGGCGTGGCCGGGGTCGGCCTGCTCGTGCTGCGCGCCGACGCGCGGCTCGACGCGCTCGGGGTCGCCGCGGCGCTCGGAGGAGCCGCCGTCATGGCCACCGGAGTCGTGCTGAGCAAGCGGTGGCGTTCGCCGGCACCGTTGCTGGCCACCACCGGTTGGCAGCTCGTCGCGGGCGGCCTGTTGCTGCTCCCCGTCGCCCTGCTCGTCGAAGGGCCGCCGCCGGCCACCCTCACCGCCGCCAACCTCGCCGGGTACGCCTACCTCGCCGTCATCGGCTCCGCCTTCGCCTACGCCCTGTGGTTCTGGGGCCTGGGACGGCTGACGGCCACCCAGGTGACGTTCCTCGGCCTGCTCAGCCCCGTGGTCGCCACCGCACTCGGCTGGCTGGTGCTCGGCCAGCACCTCACCGCCGCCCAGGCGTTCGGCGCCGTCGTCGTACTGGCCGCGCTCGTCGCCGCCCAGCTCCGCCCCGCCCGGCCGCGGCCGGCGCAGGCCGTGCTCGCAGGAAAGGAATCCTGACCATCATGCGCATCACCATCTTCGGCGCCACCGGCGCCGTCGGCAGCAGGACGCTGGCCGAGGCGCTCTCACGCGGCCACGACGTCACCGCGGTCGTCCGCGACTGCGTCCGCCTGGCCCCGGCGCACCCCGGCATCAAAATACGCCGCGGCGACGCCTCGGACGTCGCCGACGTCACCGCGTTGAGCGCCGGGCAGGACCTCGTCATCAGCGCCACCCGCCCCGCGCCGGGACACGAGGACGACCTGGTCGCCACCGCCGGCTCGCTGCTGTCCGGGGTCTCGGTCACGGGCGTGCGGCTCCTGCTCGTCGGCGGCGCGGCCGGGCTGACCGTGCCGGGCACCGGCGGGCTCGCCCTCGTCGAGACCCCTGAGTTCCCGCCCTCCTGGCGGCCCATCGCCCTGGCCTGCGACGCCCAGCTCGCCGCCTGCCGCGCGGCGCCGCACGCCGACTGGACGTACGTGAGCCCGCCGGCGTTCCTGGAGCCGGGCGAGCGCACCGGACGCTACCGGCTCGGCGCCGACGAGCTGCTGGTCGGCGCGGACGGCCGGTCGGCCATCTCCCTGGAGGACTTCGCCGTGGCGCTCATCGACGAGGCCGAACATCCCCGGCACCGGCGGCGCAGGTTCACGGTGGGGTACTGACGCCGCGGCGTTCTCGCCGGCCGCCATTAGAGTCGTGGACCACGCACCCGGGACCACGCTGAGGAGAGCCCCATGACCATCGCCGCGTCCACCGTGACCGACCCCATCGCCGAGCATGGCGAGGGGCCCGTCTGGTCCAGCCGCTGGGGCGGACTGCGCTGGGTCGACATGCTCGCCGGCGACGTGCTCGCGCTGGACGCCGGCGGAGGCGTACGCCGCCGGCACGTCGGGTCGCTGGCCGCCGTCGTGCGTCCTCGTGTGTCCGGCGGGTACGTGGTCGCCGCCGAGCGTGAGCTGCTCCTGTCCGGCTCCGACGACCTCGACGCCCCGCTGAGTTCCCTGGGCGAGGCGTGGAGCGACCCCTCAGTCCGGATGAACGAGGGCGGCTGTGACCCCGGCGGCCGCTTCTACATCGGCAGCATGGCCTACGACGCCGCTCCCGGACGCGGCTCGTTCTACGTGGCCGGGCCCGGCGCGGAGCTGAGCGTGGTGCTGCCCGAGGTGACGATCTCCAACGGGTTCGACTTCAGCCCCGACGGGAGCCTGGCCTACTACGCCGACACCGCGACCGGCCGCGTGGACGTCTTCGACTACACCCCGGACGGCGGGCTGAGCGGCCGGCGGCCGTTCGCCGTCGTCGACCCCGATCAGGGCGCGCCCGACGGCCTGACCGTGGACGCCGAGGGCGGGGTGTGGGTCGCGTTGTGGCAGGGCGGGGCCGTGCACCGGTACGACGCGGGCGGCCGGCTCGACGCGGTCATCACCCTGCCCGTACGCAAGGTCACGGCGGTGGCGTTCGGCGGCGACGGCCTCGACCGGCTGTTCATCACGACCTCCGCGCTCGACGTCGACAGGGCCGAGCAGCCGGCCGCGGGCGCCCTGTTCGCCGCCGACCCCGGTGTGCGCGGCCGGCCCGTTCTGCCCGCGGCCCTCTGACCTCCGGTTTGCGCGACCGTACCGCCCTAGGCTAAGACCTGGGAATCACAGGCTGACGGACGGGAGGTGGCCATGGCGCGGGCCGGACTGACCGCCGACCGGGTGACGGAGGCGGCGGCCGACCTGGCCGACGTGGTCGGGTTCGACAACGTCACGCTGTCGGCGCTGGCGCGCGGCTTCGGCGTCGCCGACGCGAGCCTCTACTCCCACGTCAGGAACATGCGTGACCTGCGCACCCGCGTGGCCGTGCGTGCCGCGGCCGAGCTGGGCGACCGCCTCGCGGCGGCCACGGCGGGCCGGGCGGGCAAGGAATCGCTGACCGGGTTCGCCAACGCGTGGCGCGACTTCGCGCGCGAATGCCCCGGCCGCTACCAGGCCACCCAGATGCCCGTCGATCCCGAGATCGTCGCCGGGTCCCCGGGCCACCAGCGGATCATGGCCATCACGTACGCCCACCTGAGCGCGTACGCGCTGCCCGAGCCCGACCTGACCGACGCCATCCGCCTGCTGCGCAGCACCTACCAGGGTTTCTTCGCCATCGAGGCGAGCAGCGGGTTCGACCACCCGCGCGACCTGCAGTCCTCGTGGGAGAAGATCCTCGACGCGCTCGACAACGCGCTCACCCACTGGCGCGTGTCCTCCTAGCGCCGCGCCGGCCCACGCCCGGACGGCGTGACTTGGCGGGGGCGGCGTCCAGCGCTCGCCGGCGGACGGGAAGGGCCGCCCGCGGCCTCGGCCGGATGCCCGTCGCGGCCACCGCCGCCACGTGAGCGGGCGGTGCGCGACGAGTCGCCGGCGTGAACGTCGCCCATGGCTTGGACCGCACGGACCTGCCCTTCGGTTCCCCTCCGCGCGGGATTTGTTGCGGCGCGCTCTCCTATCGAGATACCGTGAACATTCGGATGTTGACATCATGGGAATGGAGTGGCGATGACGACCGAGGTGCCCGAGATCGACCTGGCCGACCCCGCGGTGCTGGGAAACCCGCTCACCGCGTTCTCGGCGGTGCGCGAGGAGTCGCCCGTGGTGCGGCTGACCGCGCCCGGCATCGGGCCGCTCTGGGCGGTCACGCGGCACGCGGAGGCCAGGACGATGCTCAGCGACCCGCGTCTGGAGACCGGCGACGGCAGCTACCTGCCCTTCGACGTGCCCGAGCACTGCCGGCCCTACATGCGCACGATGTCCGTGCTCAACGGCCAGGAACACACCCGGCTGCGCCGCCTGGTCGCGCCCGCGTTCACACCGCGCAAGGCCGCCGCGTTCCGGCCGCGCATGGAACGGATCGTCGGCCGCCTCCTCGACGAGCTGCCGGGGCTCGCGGCGAAGAGCGAGGACGGCGCCGTCGACCTGCTGGAGCACTTCGCGCGGCCCCTGCCGATCGACGTGATCTGCGAGCTGGTCGGCATCCCCGCCGCCGACCGCCCCCGCTGGCGGGAGTACGGAGCCGCCGTCGCCTCCGGCCACGGCCAGGCCCTGCGGGACGCCATCCCGGCCATCATGGAGGGCGCCGCCGCCGCCGTCGCCCGGGGCGTCGCCGCCCCCGGCGACGACCTGATCTCCGACCTCGCCCAGATCCTGGAGGAGGACGGCGACCGGCTCAGCGAGATCGAGCTCGTCACCATGGTCTGGCAGCTGGTCCTGGCCGGCCAGACGCCGACGAACCTCATCGCCAACGCCGTGCACACCCTGCTCGGCCACCCCGGGCAGCTCGCCGCCCTGCGCGCCGACCCGCAGCTCATGCCGCGCGCCGTCGAGGAGCTGATGCGCTGGTGCGGCCCGCAGCTGCTGACCATCCCGCGCTTCACCGCCGAGGACGTCGAGATCGGAGGCGTGCCCATCCCCAAGGGGCAGCCCGTCACCGCCGCGATCGCCGCCGTCAACCGCGACCCGCGCGTGTTCGCCGATCCCGCCACGTTCGACATCCGGCGCGAGCCGTCCGGCCACCTCGCTTTCGCGCACGGCCCGCACTTCTGCGTCGGCGCCTCGCTGGCCCGCGTGCAGACGGGCGTCGCGCTCGGGGCGCTGTTGCGCCGCTTCCCCGGCCTCGCGCTCGCCGGCGACACCGCGTACACCCCCGACCCCGGCACGCTGCGCCTGGCCCGCCTGCCCGTGAGGCCGGGCCCGGCCGCCTGAAGGCCCTCAGGCCCGCGGGTTGTCCTCGCCGTCGAAGATGCGGCAGATCACCGCCGTGGGCGGTCCGGCGGTGGCCGCGTACGGCTCGCTGTCGTCGCGCGGCTCGTACCCGAGCTTCCTGGCCGAGGAGAGGTCCCAGTGCCGCCGGGTGTTGGCCGACATGCCGAAGTGCACGCTCCACCCGGGCCCCGCCGTCAGCGCCGCCAGCATCAGGGGGCCCGCGTCGCGTTCGGACAACCACATGCCGAGGTAGCGGGCCTCGTCCAGCGCGTAACCGGTCGAGCCGAGCCGCAGTCCGACCACGGAGGCGCCCGTCAGCTCCGCGTGCAGCCGGCCGAGGGACTCGACGATGACCTTGCTGAGCCCGTACGCGCAGCAGGGGCGCGGTTCCCACGCCGGGTCGACGGGACGGTGCCGCGGCCGGTTGTACTCGCCCATGGCGTGCACCGTGCTGGCCAGCACCACCCGTGGCACGCCCTGTTCCGCGGCGGCGTCGAGCACGCGGCGGGTGAGCCCGACATTGGCCCGGTGGACCTCCTCCCATGTCGCGTGCGGCCTGGGATCGCCCGCCAGGTGGATCACGCCGGACGCCCCGGCCAGCGCCTGCTCCGCCACCCCGGGCACGGCCAGGTCGGCCACCAGGGACTCCTCGCCGGGCAGGGTGTCCCCGGTCACCCGGTCGACGACGCGCAGCCGGTGCGCGGTCAGCAGCGCGGGCCGTACGAGGCTGCCCACCCGGCCGAACCCACCAGTGATCACCACAGGTCCCATGTCGTGCTCCCGTTCCGCTCCTCCTCCCGAATCTAGGCTGGTGATCGGGGGACGGACAGGACCTTTGCGACAGGGATCTGCTAGCGTGACCATCCCCGTACGGATCGGCCAGGGAGGTGAGACCCATTACCGCTGTGACAGGCTGGGTGCTCCCTTTCTCCGCCAGGCGGGCCACCGGGACCAGGTGACCGCGGGAGCGCCCATCGGCATCCCGGAAGGCTTCCATGTCTGCGTTCTCTTCACCCGTCCACACCGCTGAGATCGTCACGAGGCTGCGCGCCGCAGGGTGCGTGTTCGCCGAGGACGAGGCGGACCTGCTCGTCTCCGCCGCGTCCACCCGCGAGGTCCTGTCCGCCATGGTCGCCAGGCGAGTCGCCGGCGAGCCGCTCGAACACGTGCTGGGCCGGGCGGAGTTCTGCGGTCTGCGCGTCTTCGTCGAGCCCGGGGTGTTCGTGCCCCGGCCGCGTACCGAGTTCCTCGTACGCCGTGCCGTCGCGCTCGCCCGCGCGGCCGGCGGCCCGCCCCCCGTGATCCTCGACCTGTGCTGCGGCACGGGCGCGATGGCCGCCGCGGTGGCCGCCGCGGTGGTCAAGGAACTCGGCGCCGGGGGAGCCGGGGCGGAGGTGCACGCCGCCGACCTCGACCCGGCCGCCGTGCGCTGCGCCCGGCGCAACCTCCCGGGCGCGCACGTCCACCAGGGAGACCTGTTCGAGCCGCTGCCCTCCTCGCTGCGCGGCCGCGTCGGCCTGCTCATCGCCAGCCCCCCGTACGTGCCGTCGGAGTCGATCCGCCTGCTGCCGCCCGAGGCCAGGCGGCACGAGCCGCTGATGGCACTCGACGGCGGCGGCGACGGGCTCGACGTCGCGCGGCGGGTGATCGCCGAGGCGCCGCGGTGGCTCGCGCCGGGCGGCCACCTGCTGGTCGAGACGGGTGAACGCCAGGCGGAGGCCACCGCCGCGGCCGTGGCGGCGGCCGGGCTGCGCGCTCGCGCGGAGTGGTCGGAGGAACTCGACGCCACCGCCGTCATCGGCACCCGCCCCTGACCGCCGGCCGGCGGCGTTGGGGGGCCGGGCCCGCCCGCGGACAATCGGTGGGTCGCCGTCGAAGGAGGAAGAACGTGCGGGTGTTATCGATGGTCGCCGTCCTGCTGGCAGGCATGCCGGCCGCCGTGCCTGCCGACACGGGGGTCCATGCCGCCGCCGCGGCCCCGGACGACTACTGGGTCGCCGGAGGAGACCAGACGGGCAGGAGGCTGCTGGCCTTCGATCCCGCCGTCACCGACTGGAACAGCTCCGCGGCCGTGAAGTGGTCATGGGAGCCCAGCGTCGCACCCGGCGGGTTCTCCGCCGACGAGGTGTCGGCGTTCGGCCTGATCGCCGGCTTCAAGCTGCGGACGAGGCCGTCCGGCGCGCAGAGCGTCGTCGTCGCGGCCGGAGGCAGCCGGGGCATCGCCGCCATCGTGTCCTACCCCGCCGGGGTCCGCCAGTGGGCACGGATCCTGCCGGGCAACCTGCACGCCGCCGAGCTGCTGCCCGACGGCAACATCGCGGTCGCCGCCTCCACCGGGGGCTGGGTCAGGGTGTACGCCTCCTCGCAGGGGCCGCACGCCGCCACGTACGCCGAGTTCAAGCTGACCGACGCGCACGCCGCCCTGTGGGACCCGGCGATCAGGCGGTTGTGGGTCATCGGCCAGGACCCCGCGTCCGGGCAGCACATCCTGACGGCGCTCGCCGTGGAGGGCACCCCCGCCCGGCCTTCGCTGCGCGAGGACAGGCAGCGCAGGGCGGTCCTCCCGACCGGGGGCGGGCACGACGTGTACGGCCACGCCACCGACACCGGCAAGCTCTGGCTCACCACGGGCTCGGCCGCCTACCTGTACGACAAGGCCACCAAGACCTTCGACGGCGATCTGCCGGGCGGAGCCGGCCGGTCCGCGGTGAAGTCCATCGGCGCCCAGCCGTCCGGGCAGATCGTGCAGACCAGGCCCGACGCGGTCAAGACGCCGCCGGGCGCGTGCACCGACAGCACCTGGTGCACCGACACGGTCGACTTCTTCGCGCCCGCCATGACGCGCAGGCGCACCGGCGCGGCCTTCTACAAGGCGCGGGTGTGGAGCCCGCACTACGGCGTCGCCGACCAGAGCCTGCGCGGCACGGTGTGGGACCGCACGCGCAGCACCTCGGGCGCGTGGGCGCCCGACGCGGCCCGGATCGACGCGAACGGCGCCGTCTCCGACGTGGCCGTGGCGGCGCTGCCGGACGGGAGCCTGCGCGTCCTCACCCTCGTGCCGGGCAGCGGGGTCTGGGAGCGCGGGCGCAGCTCGTCAGGGGAGTGGGACGAGCGGGCCGTCAAGATCGACGACAACGGTTCGATCTCCCGCATCGCGGCGGCGGCACTGCCGGACGGCAGCCTGCACGTGCAGACGCTGGTGCCGGGGGCGGGGGTCTGGGACCGTATGCGGAGTGCGGGCGGTCAGTGGGCGAGCTCCGTCAGGATCGACGACAACGGGTCCGTCTCCGAGGTGTCGGCCGCCGGGCTGCCCGACGGCACGCTGCAGGTCCAGACCGTGGTGCCGGGCGCGGGAGTGTGGAACCGCTCGCGCGGCGCCGGCGGGGCGTGGGCGAGCTCGGTGAAGATCGACGCCAACGGGTCGGTGAGCGCGGTGTCGGGCGCCGCGCTGCCGGACGGCACGCTGCAGGTCCAGACCGTGGTGCCCGGGTCCGGAGTGTGGAACCGCTCGCGCAGCGCGGCCGGGGCCTGGGCCGGCGCGGCGGTGAAGGCCGACGGCAACGCCAGCGTGCTGGCCTCCTCGGCCGCGGCGCTGGAGGACGGCACCCTGCATCTTTTCACGCTTCCCGACATTTCTTAATAACCGGGAAATATATAGCGCGGGCACCGGGAAAAGGGAATTCTCCTGATTTCCGGGGTGACGTGCGAGGGTGTCGTCCGTGGACTTCCCTGGTGATCCGCGATTTCATGTCCTCCGTCGAATCGGCCGTCGATTTCGCTCGGCGGCCAGGGGAATTACGGGGGATCATATGGGTCGTACGCGGAAAATCGTACAAATAACCATCGGTTTCGCGATGGTGGTCGGCGCCGCACCACCCGCGGCCGCCCGGAGCGCGCCGCGGGACGTCCGGATCACGCGGTTCCTGGGCGAGCAGCGGGTGCCGCACCTCCTGCAGTTCGCGGGGACCACCGTGGGCGGTCTGTCCGGCATCGACCGCGACCCCCGCACCGACACGTGGTACTTCGTCTCCGACGACCGCTGGCGCTACAACCCCGCCCGCTTCTACACCGGGCGGCTCGACATCGACCGGCGGTCAGGGGCCTTTCACGGTGTGCGCCTGACGGGGGTCACGACGATGTTGCGGGCCGACGGGTCCCCGTACCCCGCCTACGGCAAGCCGGGGGCGGCCGACCCGGAGTCCATCCGGTACGACCGGTGGAGCCGGCGGCTGCTCTGGGGCGACGAAGGCGACCGCCCCGACACCCGCAATCCTGATATCCCGCTCTCGCCCCCGGCGGTGCGCTCGATGGACCTGCGCGGCCGCCACACGAGCGCCCTGCCGCTGCCGGCGAACCTGCGGCTCACCACGGCCGACCGGGGGCCGCGGCGCAACCAAGGCTTCGAAGGGCTGGCCGTCTCCAGGCGTACGATCACCGCCGTGACCGAGGGCCCGCGCTACGAGGACGGCGAGCCCCCCACGGCCGGGCGCGGCGCGCCCGCGCGGCTGACCGTGTGGAACCGCGGAGGCGGCGTGCGCGGCCAGTACGCCTACCCGCTCGACCCGCTGCCCGCCGCGCCCGTCCCCGCGTCAGGACAGTCGGACACCGGCGTGTCGGAGCTGCTGCCCATCGACGAGTCCCGCTACCTGGCGCTGGAGCGCTCCTGGGTCGAGGGCACCGGCTACCGCGCCAAGCTCTACGAGATCGACCTGCGCGGCGCCACCAACGTGCTGGACAGGGCCGCGCTGGCGAGCGGGGGTTCGTACCGCGCGGTGAGCAAGCGCCTGGTCTTCGACCTGGGCACCTTCCGGCCTCCGGTGCAGAACTGGGAGGGCCTGGCCTGGGGGCCTCGCCTGGCCGGCGGCGAGTGCACGCTCGTGGTCGCCTCCGACGACAACTTCGACCAGCGCGAGTCGACCAACTTCCTGGTGTTCGGCGCGACCGGCTGCCGCTGACGCACCCGCCCCGCCCCCTCCCGGCCGTGGAAGGCCGCTGAGGTGGATGACCTCCCGCTCCGGGGTAGCTGTGCGGGACAGGGCAGGCGAGACGGGAGGGCCGCGATGAGCGGAGCGATCGTGGTCGGGATCGACGGGGCGGACCGGGCCTGGACCGCGCTGCAGTGGGCCGCGGACGACGCCGCGCGGCGCGGCCGGCCCCTGCGCATCGTGCACGTACGCGAGCCGTGGCAGCCCGAGCGCCCGCTGGCGGGCACACGCCTGACGCTCAGTGAACGCTGCGAGGCGCTGCTGTCGGACGCCGTCGAGCGGGTACGCGCCGTCGCCCCCGAGGTGGAGACGACGGCCGTGCTCGTCACCGGCGCGGTGGTCGAGCGGCTGCGCACCGAGGGCGCCGACGCCGACAGCCTGGTGCTGGGCAGCAGGGGACGCAGCGCGATCGCCGGGCTGATGCTGGGCTCCACCGGGTTCGCGCTGGCCGGGCACGTCCGCTGCCCGGTGGTGATCGTGCACGAGCCGCCCGGGCCCGCGCGCGGCGAGATCGTGGTGGGGTACGACGGATCCGCCGACGCCGAGGCGGCCCTGGCGTACGGGCTGGAGCAGGCGGACGCGCGCGGCGCCCGGGTCCGGGTGGTGTACGGCCGGCAGGTGCCCGTGTTGTCTCCCCACCCCGTGGGGTACGGGCCGCTGCCGGGAGCCGGTTTCGGCCGGGAACTCGAGGCGGCGATGGCGCCGTGGCGGGAGATGTACCCGGACGTGCCGATCGAGGACTCCTTCGTCGACCGGCACCCGGTCACCGCGCTGGTGCGCGCCTCCGGCGGGGCCGACCTGGCGGTGGTCGGGTCGCGCGGGCTGAGCAGGCTCACCGCGACCGTGCTCGGCACGGTGAGTCACGGCGTGCTCCAGCGGGCCCACTGCCCGGTCGCCGTGGTGCGCGCCCCCTGGCGCCCGTCGTCCCAGCCTCCCGATCGTCCAGGTGGCGGGCACGCGTGACGCCGCGCTCCGGGCCGCAGCCGAGGCCGGTTGGGCCCGCAGGCAAGCGGTTGAGGCCGCGGTTCGACGCCGTGGTTCGACGCCGTGGTTCGACGCTGTGGTTCGACGCCGCGGTCCGCGTGGTCTATATGCCGTGGATGCGGCGGCCTGTGATCTGCCGCGGGCTGATGCGGACGTAGAGGTGCCGCTCGCCTCCCGCCCACGGGGTGACCCCCGAGCCGGCCGCGACGGACACCTCCTCCGCCGGCACGTGGTGGGCGGGGCCCTGCACCAGGACGCTCCAGCCTTCGCGGTTGACCTCGTCGATCCGGTCGATCTCGAAGGCGATCACGATGTCGACCCCCTCCACGCCGCTGCGCAGGTCCTGGTCCATGGCGCCGCCGGCCGCGGTGCGGAAGACGATGTCGCCGTCGTGCAGCTTGTAGTTGACGGGCAGCACCGTCGGCCCGTGCGAGCCGTTGAACGCCACCCGCCCGATCCCGCCGGCCTCGATCAGCCGCAGGCACTCCTCCCGGTCGAGCACTTCCAGGGTGGGATGGGCCATGGCGGGGCCGTGTCCGGGCGCACGGTCCTGGCCGCCGCCGAGCAGCTCCTCGACCGTGGTCTGCAGGGCGTCCGCCAGGCGGTAGATGGCGCCGGTGTCCGGCGTGTCGGCGTGCTCTTCCAGATATTTCACGTAACCGGGTGACATATCCGCCTTGTCGGCGACCTGTTCGCGGGTCAGGCCGAGACGTTCGCGATGATGAATGATGCGCCGCCCGAAATCGCCGGTGCCTGTCATGATCACTTCTCCTCGCCCATAGGTACGGCGCGCGGTGCCGTTGATGCGCACCTCGCGATGGTCGGCGTCGACGAAGATCTGGCGCCCGTGGTAACGCAGCGGCATCCACACCGGGCCGAGCTGGTCGGGCACCTGCGGGTCCAGGCGCAGCCGACCGCCCCGCTCCAGCTCCAGCCCCAGGTAGCAGCTCTGCAGCAGGTCCAGCGTGCCGCCCATGGCCCCCAGGTGGATGCCCTCCGCCGTCGTGCCGCCCTGCACGTCCTCGAGGTCGCCCGTGAGGGCCTCGGTGAAGAACTCCCAGGACTGCTCCGGGTTGCGGCGGGCCAGGATCCAGGCGTGCACGACGGCGCTCAGCGTGGAGCCGTGGCTGGTGCGCCGCAGATAGTAGGAGATCGTCCTGGGGATCAGGTCCGGGTCGGGCGCGTACCCGAGCCGTTTCAGGATGCCGGTCAGCTCCTCGTCGCTCAGCAGGTAGCAGAGCATGAGCGTGTCGGCCTGCTTGGAGGCCTGGTAACGGTTGACGTCGTCGCCGTCGGCCTCCAGCGCCCGGTCCAGCCTGCGTACGCCGCCGTAGCGCTCCCAGTCGAGCTCCAGCAGCTCCCCGTACCCCGAGAACTGGCTGATGACGCCGTCGTGGAAGTCGACCCGCATGCGGCGGCCGACGTCCGCCCAGTGAGCCAGCTCGGCGGCCGGCGGCGCCAGGTGCGGCGCCAGGATGGCGGTCTCGCGGGCGCGCGCCATCAGCCACACGGTCATGATGTTGGTGTAGGCATTGTTCGCCAGCCCTGGTTCGCCGGCGTCCGGGTAGGCGTCGTGATACTCGTCGGGGCCCATGACGCCGCGGATCTCGTAGCGGCCGTCGCGCAGCTCGGCCAGCGAGCCGAAGAACCTGGCGATGTCGAGCAGCAGCTCGGCGCACCACGGCGGCATCGAGCCGGTGGCCAGGTAGTGGTGCCACACGTTGTAGGCGATGGCCAGGCCGACGTGCCGCTGGCGATGGGAGTTGTCCGGCAGCCAGCGGCCGGAGGCGGGATTGAGGTGCAGCGTCTGCGTCTCCTCGCGGCCGTCGCTGCCGCTCTGCCAGGGGAACATCGCGCCTTCGTACCCGGCCTCCGCGGCGGCGTCCCTGGCCTCGGGCAGCCGCCGCCACCGATAGCGCAGCAGGCCGATCGAGGTCTCGGGGAAGCGCAGGTTCAGCCACGGCTCCACGAACAGCTCGTCCCAGAACACGTGCCCCCGGTACGCCTCACCGTGCAGCCCGCGGGCGGGCACACCGGCGTCGAGGTCGGCGGTGTGCGGGGAGAGCGTCTGCAGCAGGTGGAAGATGTGCAGGTGGACGAGCTGCGACAGCTCAGGGCCGTCCGCGTCGAGCCTGGCCCGCCGCCACAGGCAGGCCCACGCCGCCACGTGGCGGGCCAGCAGGTCGTCGAAGCGCGGCGCGCGGCGCGCCTGACGCAGCGCCGACGAGCGGGGGTCATGGATGGCGGGGTCGCGCGAGCTCGTCAGCGCCACGGTCTTCGTCAGCCGGGCCGGCTCGCCCTCGGCCAGGTCGAGCACGTGGTCGGAGGTGATGTGGTCGCCGCACAGCGCGGGCCGCGTGGCCGGCGCGTCGCCGTCGATCCGCGCGGCCAGCGTCACCATGACGCGCGAGTTGCGCGTGACCACGGTCAGCCAGGCCAGGCCGTCGTCCGCGCCGGTCTCGTGCCCGGTGAGATGGTCGCCGCGCAGGTCGCGGTAGCGGGCCACACCGGAGTTCGTCACCCGGCCGTCCAGCGTGCAGCGCACCCGCATCGGCCCCGACCAGTTCTCCGCGGTGAACGTGGTCTCCAGCGCGGCCAGCGTGGGGTCGGCCATGGACACCAGACGGCGCTGGCGTACGTACGTCACCCTGCCCGCGCCGTCGCGCCAGCGCAGCTCCCGCCTCAGCACACCGTGCCGCAGGTCCAGCTCGTGCCGGTAGAGCAGCAGCTCGGCCTCCTCGGGCCGGAACCAGCCGGACTCCGGCGTGGCGAACGTCAGCGGCAGCCAGTCGGGCAGGTTGACGATGTCCTCGTTGGTCACCGTACGGCCGGCCACGACCGAGTCCAGCCGGTCGTAACAGCCCGCCAGGTACGTGCCCGGCGTGCGCGGACGCCCGTCCGGGGTGGCGCCCCGCGTCGCGAACCGGCCGTTGCCGAGCGTGCACAGGGCCTCGCGCAGCCCTTCGCCGGCGGGATCGAAACCCTCGTAGACGAGCGTCCAGGCGTTCATCGCCGTCCCACCGGCACTCGCCCCGCCACGCTCGCGTCGGCCAGGTCCGCCACCACCGCGTCGGCTCCGGCCGCGCGCATGGCCGCCTCCTGCGAACCGCTCCTGTCCACGGCGACGATCCGCCCGAACCCGCCCCTGCGGCCGGCCTCGACCCCGGGCAGCGCGTCCTCCACGACCGCCACCTCGGCCGCGGGCAGCCGGAGGCGGCGGGCCGCCTCCAGGAACAGCGCGGGATCCGGCTTGCCCGGCAACCCCAGCTCGGCCGCGTCGTTGCCGTCGACCAGCGCGTCGAACAGGTGCAGCAGCCCCGCGGACGCCACGATCGCGCGGCAGTGCCTGCTCGCCGACACCACCGCGGTACGGGCTCCGCGCTGCCGCAACTCGTGCAGCAGCGCGACGGTCGAGGGGAACGCGGCCACGCCGTGCCTGTCGATCTGCTCCACGAACAGCGCGTCCTTGGCCAGCCCCAGTCCGTGGACGGTCGGCGCCCCCGGCTCGTCGTGCGGGCCGCCCTCAGGCAGCGTGACGCCGCGCGAGGCGAGGAACGTCCGCACCCCGTCGAGCCGCGGCCGCCCGTCCACGTACGCCAGGTAGTCGGCGCGGATGTCGAACGGCTCCGCGCCCCGCCCCCGCAGGAAAGCGTCGAACACGTGCTTCCACGCGGCCGCGTGGACCCGGGCCGTGTCGGTGACCACGCCGTCGGTGTCGAAGACCACCGCGCGGAGCTTGCTCAGGTCGAAGGTGGACATGTCAGGACGCTACCCGCGTACGGCCCGGCCAGCCCTGACCGCGCGCCCCGGCTTCGCCCGGCCGGCCCTGACCGCGCGGTCCGGCTTCGTCCCTGCCCCGCACGAGGCCCTCGTACGGGCTCGCGTGAGGGTGGTGACGCGGATTTCGCCCGGTCAGAAGCCGTCCGGGGTACCTTGGGTTCGCCACCGTGAGCGCTGTCGCAGGAGGTCCGCATGAAGGTGATCCGTGTGCTGACGCCCCTCCTCGCGGCGCTCGGACTGGCCGTCGCCGGCTGCGGAGGCGGTGCCGGCACGGACACGACGGCCACCACGCAGCCCTCGGCGTCACCTTCGACATCCGCTGCGCCCACCGATGGGCCCACCGACGGGCCCAGTCCGTCCAGCCCGTCCGCCTCGACCCCGGTCACCGGCACGCCCGCGCCGGGCGAGTCCCTCGTCGCGGGCCGCTACCAGCCGTTGTGGCCGTTCTCCACCCAGGAGGAGGCGGAGGAGTGGCGGCGCGCCCACGGCGAGGACGACGACCAGGCCTGGCACCTCGACGCCGCCCGCACCGCGCTCGCCTTCACCCGCGACTACCTCGGCTTCAAAGAGATCGACAAGGCAGTCGAAACCTCCCAGGAGGGCGCACACGCGCGCGTGCACGTCGGCTACCGCAGCCAGGAGGGCGACAGGCCGGCGGTCGCCGCCGTCGTGCACCTGGTGAGATACGGCTCGGGTGAGGATGCCCCGTGGGAGGTCGTCGGCACGGACGACACCTCATTCACGCTGACGAGACCGGCGTACGGCGCGGCCGTGAGCTCGCCGCTCACCGTGGGCGGGCGCATCTCGGGCGTGGACGAGAGCATCACCGTCCACGTGCGCCGGCCGGGGACGGACGCCCCGCTGGGCGAGCGGTGCTGCGTGCCCGCGGGCGGTGAGAAGGCTCCCTGGTCGGCCAGGGTCGCCTTCGAGGCCACGCCCGGCAGGACGCTCACCGTCGTGGCCTCCACGGGCGGTCACGTGGCGACGGTCGAGCGCTTCGCGGTGACCGGCGTCAGCGTCCCGTCCTAGACCTTCCGGTGACGGGTCCGGCGGTTCATGCGGCACGCCCGCCACCACCTGCCCGGCCTCACCGAGTAATCTGAATGGCCGTTCATAAACCAGCGGAGGCGTCATGGGCAGGCCGCGTACGACCAGCGACGAGGCGATCCTGCAGGCCACCGCGCGCGCGATAGGCCGGCACGGGCCGCAGAGCCTCACCCTGGCCGTGGTCGCCCAGGAGGCCGGACTGTCCCCGGCCACGCTGGTGCAGCGGTTCGGCTCCAAGCGCGGCCTGCTGCTCGCGCTCGCCGGGCAGGCGGCGCGGAACGCGGCGCGGCCGTTCGAGCGCGCCCGGCAGGAGCACACGTCGCCGCTGCAGGCGCTGCGGGCCGCCGTGGCCGCCCTGGCGGGGACCGTGGCCACCCCGCAGGAGCTGGCCAACAGCCTCGGTTTCCTGCAACTCGACCTGACCGACCCCGACTTCCGCGGGCACGCCGCCGAGCACGCCCGCCGCACGCGGGAGGAGATCGCCGCGCTGCTGGCCGAGGCGGTGGCGGCGGGAGAGCTCACGGGCGGGACGGACGTCGCCGGGCTGGCCCGCGCGGTGCAGGTGACCTACAACGGCGTGCTCATCCTGTGGGCGCTGACCGGAGAGGGCTCCCTCGCCGACGCCGTGCGCGACGCGCTCGACGAGACGCTGCGCCCCTGGAACGACGCCTGACCCTCATCGACCTCCGCAGGATGAGAGCGGCGTATGTCAGGGGATGATCGATGGTGAACGCACGTCGGTCATCGAGGGAGCCATGAGCCACGCGGAGAACGGCCCGCCCGAGTCGCTGGAGGCGCTCGCGAGGAGGCACGGCCTGCGTCCCGCCGTGGCGCGGCCCGCGTTCGCCGTCTACCTGCGCCTGCTGTGGGAGCGGCGGCACTTCATCCTCGCCTACGCCACCTCCAGGAACGTCTCGAAGTACTCCGGCTCGGCGCTGGGACAACTCTGGCAGGTCATCACCCCGCTGCTGAACGCCGCGATCTACTACGTGATGTTCGGGCTCATCCTGGGCGCGGGCCGGGGCATCGACAACTATCCGATCTTCCTGCTGACCGGAATGTTCGTCTTCACGTACACGCAGCGGACCGCCACCGCGGGCGCCAAGTCGATCTCCGGCAACCTGTCGCTGATCCGCGCCCTGCACTTCCCGCGTGCCGCGCTGCCGCTGGCGTACACGATCCAGGAGCTGCAGCAGCTGGTCATCTCCATGGGCGTGCTGCTGCTCATCGTGGTCGCCACCGGCGAGCCGCTGACGTGGTACTGGCTGATGATCCCGGTCGTGCTGGCGCTGCAGAGCGTCTTCAACGTCGGGGCCGGGCTGGTCCTGGCCCGGCTGGGCGCCTCGCTGCGCGACCTCAACCAGCTGCTGCCGTTCATCATGCGCACGTGGTTGTACGCGTCCGGGGTGTTCTTCGCGATCAACGACAGGGTGGTGGGTACGGCGGGGCTGCCCGAGTGGGTGGCGACCGCGATGTACCTGAACCCGGCGGCCTCCTACATCGAGTGGATGCGCGACATCCTCATGGAGGGGCACACGCCGCCGCCGACGGTGCCGGCCGCCTGCGCGGTCTGGGCGGTGCTGGCGCTGATGATCGGAGGCTGGTACTTCTGGCGGGCCGAGGACCGGTACGGGCGGGGCTGATCCGGGCAATTCGGTATACCGAAAATTGGGCCGCGCCGGTGGAAGGCGCTGACGGTGCTGGTACAAGAGAGGCGAACCAGATCTTCTGATGTGGGAGCGTTCCCACCAGTAGCTGAAGAGAGAACCCCTTGCACCACCAGCACCTCAGATTCCCGGCGCTCTTAGCCGGCTCCGCACTCGTCCTGGCCCTTGCGGCGAGCCCCGGGCACGCCGGCGCCTCCGGCCAGGCCCCTGTAACCAGCACTGTCACGAGCGCTGCCACGAGTACCGGCAGTGCCACGGGTGCCGCCGCGCCCGTGATCATCACGCTGATCACCGGTGACGTCGTCACGTACACGCCGGTCAAGGACGGCGTCCCCCAGATCTCCATCGAGGAGGCCGCCCGCCCCGACGGGGCGCAGGTCACCTTCGCGACCCTGCCGGCCAGGAACGGTGGCTGGCTGGTCCTGCCGTCCGACGCCGCGCCGCTGGTCTCCGAGGGAACCCTGGACGAGACGCTGTTCGACGTCGTCACGCTGGCGCGCGAAGGCCGTACCGACCGCATCCCCCTGCTGGTCACCTACCGGGGCGAGCCCGCCGCGTCCACGCTGTCCTCGACCGCGGGGGCCCTGGCCGGGGCAGCGGACGTGCGCCCGCTGGCCAGCATCGACGGGGCCGCGCTCACCGTGCGGCCGGCCGACGCGGGACGGTTCTGGAACGGTTTCCTCGGCGAGCGGCCCGCGCTGGAAAGGTCGGCGGGCGGCATCGCCAAGATCTGGCTCGACCGGCAGGTCACCGCGTCGCTCGACAAGAGCGTGCCGCTCGTCGGCGCGCCCGCCGCCTGGGAGAAGGGCCTCGACGGCACCGGCGCCAAGGTCGCCGTGCTCGACACGGGCATCGACGCCGAGCACCCGGACCTCAGGGGCAAGATCACCGCCAGCGAGAACTTCACCACGTCCCCGGACATGGCCGACAAGAAGGGCCACGGCACCCACGTCGCCTCCATCATCGCGGGCTCGGGCAGCGCGTCGGGCGGGACGTACAAGGGCGTCGCGCCCGGCGCCTCCCTGCTGATCGGCAAGGTGCTCGCTGACAACGGCAGGGGCGACTGGTCGTGGGCCATCGCCGGCATGGAGTGGGCCGCCCGGCAGGGCGCCGACGTGGTCAACATGAGCCTGGGCGGCTGCTGCGGCGACGGCAGCGACCCGATGAGCCAGGCCCTCGACGAGCTGACCAAGGAGCACGGCACGCTGTTCGTGGCCGCCGCGGGCAACGCCGGGGAGACGCTCACGGTCGACACCCCCGCCGCCGCGAACCAGGCCGTCGCCGTCGGCTCGGTGGACAAGGAGACCGGCACGTCGCTGAGCGACTTCACCAGCAAGGGACCGCGGCTGTACGACGCGGCCGTCAAGCCGAACGTCGTCGCCCCCGGCGACGGCATCGTGGCCGCACGCTCCTCCACCTCCTCCGGGAAGCCGCACCCGGGCAACGAGCAGTACATCGCCGGCTCCGGCACCTCGATGGCCACCCCGCACGTGGCGGGCGCCGCGGCGCTCCTGGCCCAGCAGAACCCCGGCTGGGACGCCGACGAACTGCGCGACGCGCTCACCTCCACCGCCGCGCGCGAGGACGGCCACAACTGGTACGAGCAGGGCAGCGGCCGGGTCGACGTGGCCCGCGCGGTCAGCCAGCGGGTGTTCGCGTCCTGGGCGGTCGACTTCGGCGTGCTCAAGGGCGAGCCCGCGACGCGGCAGGTCACGTACCGCAACACCGGGAGCGAGGACGTCACCCTGACCGTCGCGCCCGCGACCCGCGGCTGGAGCGGCAAGCCCGCGCCAGAAGGGGCCGTAAGTCTCGGCGCCGGGACCGTCACCGTGCCCGCGAACGGCTCGGCCACCGTCGACCTCACCATCGACCCCGCCAAGGGGGAGGCCGGCGCGTACGGCGGCTGGATCACCGCGAGCGGCGGCGGCGCCGAACTGGTCACGCCGTTCAGCTACTACACCGGCCTGCCCACCCACCAGCTGACCGTCTCGCTGATCAACTCCTACGGCGTCAAGGAGTTCGGCAGCGGTGTCGTGGGCACCGAGCCGGTCGTCTACTACATCCCGACGAAGCGGGACGTCAGCCCCGAGGATCCTTTCTATCCGGCCGGCTACTACACCGCCCGCACCGACGCGCAGGGCAACCGGCAGGTGCCGCTCCCCGCGGGCGAGTACGAGGTCGTCACGGTGATCAACGACGCGGTGATCGCCAACCGCCTGAGCATGGTGATCGGGACCGTCACGCTTGACGGCGACAAGACCCTCACCCTGGACGCCCGCGACACCGTGCCGGTCGGACCGGTCACCAAGGAGAAGACGGAGGGCGACGGGAAGCTCTGGTACGTCCGCACGTTCACCGACCGCAACAATCCCGTTTCCGTGTACACCAGCGGCACCGGCACCGAGTTCTACGTCACCCCGGTCCGCAAGGTGACGGCCGGCGAGATGCGGCTGTCCCATGGGTGGCGGCTCGAGCCGGCCGCGCTGGTCTCCGCGACAGCGGGCCGGCTCCGGCTCGACCCCGTCTATGACGTCACCACCACGCAGGCCGCCCTGACCGAGGACCGCACCCTCCGGGTCGTGTCCGCAGGACAGGGCCGGGAGGCCGACTTCGAAGGCGTCGACGTGGCAGGCAAGCTCGTCCTGGCCGGGGTACCGCTCGGTGACGGCCCCCTGCCGTACCGCACCGCGGCCGGCGCGATGAACCAGGCCGCGAAGCTCGCCGCCGCGCGCGGCGCCGCCGGGTTCGCCGGGTACCTCGACGTCGACGGCGGCCGGGCCAGGGTCCCGTACTCCACCAAGGAGTTCCTCGGGCTGGGGCTCAGCGCCGACCAGGGCCGAGCGCTGCGCGCCGCCGTGGACGCGCGGCCGGTCTCCGTCCGCCTGGAACCGGACGACGGGGGAGCGGTGTACCGCCTGCGTTACGACGATCGCGGCCGGATCCCCACCAAGCCCCACAAGGTGGACACGCGCGACCTCGTACGGATCGACGCGCAGTACCACGCCGACCAGCCCGGCACCTCCGGCCGCGAGTTCGGCACGTCCACCACGGGCGAGGCGCCCGGCGAGATCTCGTACGGACAGCCCCTCACCATGCCGCTCGCCCGCACCGAGTACTTCGGCCCGGTCGACGACCGGGTCACCTGGACCCGCGAGATCAGCAACCAGAGCCTGCGGCTGCACGCCAGCGACCGTTTCACCCGGCACGACCGCCGGCAGAGCGAGCAGTGGTTCAAGGCGCCCCTGGCTCCGGGCGCCGTCGATCAGCCCAAGGGTCAACCGGCAGGCGTGCCGTGCGTGATGTGCCGCGACGGCGACCGGTTCGTGCCGCTGGACCGGTGGTCCGACTCCGATCCGCGCCACTTCACCAACCTCAGCACGGCCGAGGTCAAGTCCGCGCCACGGTTGTTCGCGGGTGACCAGGAGATCCCGGTGGAGGGCCGTGCGCCCCGCTCCTTCGCCGTCCCGGAGGGGAGCCGGAAATACCGGCTGGAGAGCGTCGACACCACCAAGCGCACCCTGTCGCCCGAGGTGAGCACCACGTGGTCGTTCGACTCGTCGCCGCCGTCCGGCACGCCGGGCGGGACGACCTGCTCGTACGGGCCGTCGTGCGCCGTCCAGCCGGCGATCCTGCTCGGCTACGACCTCCCGCTCGACCTGCTGAACCGGGCACGGGCCGGGCTGCCGTTCACGTTCGAGATCGCGGCGGGCCCGCACGAGTCGATCCCGAAGAAGCACGCGGTCAAGCAGCTCAAGGCCGAGTACTCCGTCGACGACGGCGCCACCTGGCTGCCGGCGATCACCGGGAAACGCGGTAAGGACCGTTACCAGGCCCTGGTGATGCATCCGCCGCTCCGCGCCACCAGCGGGTACGTTTCCCTGCGGGTCACCGCCTCGAACAAGGCGGGGGCCACGGTCACGCAGACCATCAAGCGGGCGTACGCGCTGAAGTGACCGCTCCGCGGGGGCGGCCGCCGGCGCCGCCCCCGCGCGATGGCGCCCTCTGAGGTCGAACAGGAGCCATGCATGCGAATCGGTGTCGTCTTTCCGCAGATCGAGATGGGCGGGGACGTGGGCGCGGTGCGCGCCTACGGGCAGGCGGTGGAGGAGCTCGGTTTCCGGCACGTGATGGCCTACGATCACGTGGTCGGCGCCGACCCCGCCGTGCATCAGGGCTGGCAGGGTCCCTACGACCTGCGCAGCACGTTCCATGAGCCGATGGTGCTGTTCGGCTATCTCGCCGCGCTGACCACGCTCGAACTGGTCACCGGCATCATCATCCTGCCCCAGCGGCAGACGGTCCTGGCGGCCAAGCAGGCGGCCGAGGTCGACCTGCTGACCGCCGGCCGCTTCCGGCTGGGCGTGGGGCTGGGCTGGAACCAGGTCGAGTACGAAGCCCTCGGCCAGGACTTCACCACCCGGGGCAGGCGCATGGAGGAGCAGGTCGCGCTGATGCGCCGGTTGTGGACGGAGGAGTCGGTCACGTTCGAGGGCGCCTTCGACCGGGTGACCGGGGCGGGCCTGGCGCCGCTGCCGGTGAGCAGGCCGATCCCGCTCTGGTTCGGCGCGCAGTCGCCTCCGGCCTACCGCCGCGCCGGCCGGCTGGCCGACGGGTGGTTCCCGCAGATGTCCCCCGGCCCGAAGCTGGACGAGGCGAGGGCCATCGTCGAGGAGGCGGCCTCGCAGGCGGGACGCGACCCCGCCGGCCTCGGCATGGAGGGCCGGGTCAGCTGGAAGGGCGACGCCGACGAGGTGGGCGCGCTGGCCGCCCGGTGGCGGGAGGCCGGAGCCACGCACCTGGCGGTCAACACCATGAACGCGGGGCTGGGCTCGGTCGACGAGCACATCGCCGCCCTGGCCACCGCGGCCGTCGCACTCGGGCTCGGCGGGAGCTGAGCCCGCCCGTCAGATCGAGGGCCGTCGCACTCGGGGTGACCGGGCGAGCCGACCCCGCCCGTCAGATCGAGGCCAGGCCGGCGCCGACCAGGACGCGCAGGTGCTCCAGCAGATCGTCGGGGGTGGCGGCGAGCGGCTGGACGCAGACGTGGTCGGCGCCCGCCTCGAGGTGGTCGCGCACCCTCTCGATGATCGTCTCCGGGTCGCCCCACGCGACGATGGCGTCGACCAGCGCGTCGCTGCCGCCGTCCTTGACGTCGTCCTCGCTCCAACCCAGGTCGAGCAGGTTGTTCACGTAGTTCGGCAGGCCGAGGTAGATCGACATGAAACGGCGGGCGATCTGCCGCGCCCGCTCCGGATCGGTGTCGAGCACGACCGTCTGCTCCGGCGCCAGCACGGGGTCGGGGCCGAGAACGGCGCGGGCGCGGGCGGTGTGCTCCACGGGCACGAAATAGGGGTGCGCCCCCTGCGTACGCTGGGCGGCCAGCTCCAGCATCCGGGGCCGCAGCGCCGCCAGCACGCGCGGCGGCGGCGCGGGCAGCGGGCCGCTGTACTGGGTCGCGTCCATGGCGTCGAGATAGTCGCGCATCGCCGAGACCGGCCTGCTGTAGTCGTGGCCGCGCATCTCCACGGCGGGTGCGTGGCTCACGCCCAGCCCGAGCACGAACCGCCCGCCGTACGCCTCGGCGAGCGCGTTCGAGCCGTTCGCCGCGGCGGTGGCGTCGCGGGCCCAGATGCTGGCGATCCCGGTGGCGACCATCAAGCTCTGGGTGGCGTCGAGCAGCAGCGCGGCATGGACCAGCGACTCCTTGCCCGCCGGGGTCTCGCCGAACCACAACGTCCCGAAGCCCAGGCTCTCGATCTCGGCCGCCGCGTCACGTTCGACCGGGGCCGACTCCGAGGTCAGCGTCGAGTTCCAGACGCCTACCCGCCCCATGCGCCGCTTCAGCGCCGCCACGTCGATGCTCGCCTCCGGCATCGGAGTCACCACCTTGGTCGTCACCTGTCACCCAGGCCACCACGCTATGCGGCGTATCGTCCGCATAGCGCAAGGCCCGATTCATGACTTGCCGAGTTCCCGGCCATCCGTACGCTGTGCCCCCGCCCCGGGGCCGAGGTCCTCGGAACTGTGCCACTCGCCCGTCGCGAGGATGCCGGTGTCCGCCCGCTCCAGCGCCACCCGTCCGGCCATGGTGAGCGGGTCGGCCAGCCGCCGGCGGAGCACGTAGGAGCAGACGTACGCGACCACGGCCGCCACGGCCGCGATCGCGATCGCGCCGTCGGGGCCGTGCAGGGCTCCGCCCGCGGCGGCCGCGATCATCGCCAGCGCGGTGAGCAGGACCAGCAGGCCGGTACGCCGCCGCGCCCGGACACCCGTACCCCGCCCTGAGCGGCCAGGGACACCAGCGCCGTGTTGATCACCCGGCGCGGCCCGCCCGCGAGACAGGCGGCCTCGTAGAGGTCGAGTCCTGGGCCTGCGGCGGACGTCGACCGCGATCGCGCGGAGGACAACGCCAGGTGGGCGCGCGTGGCGACGAGCGCGATGAGCGCGACCAGTGAGAGGGCGATCGTGTAGGAAACCCCGTCCATGTGTCTCCTCTTGTGCAGAGAAATGATGAAACAGGCGGCCCCCTGTGCTTGGAAGACGTTCCCGGTCGGCCCGGCGGTTCCCCGGGAGTTGGCAGAACGAGCAGAAGTGCCGCCGCCGGCGCACCCTAAAGGGGGTTTGACCTGGAAATATCCTGGTATGGCGGGGCTCGGGCGGGCAGGGACCTAAGAGAGAGCCAAGCCTCTGCCGGACATGATGGCGCCACCCGGGGAGAGCCGTCAGGGGGTGTTCGTGATGCGCGACTCGGTGATGCGACAAGTGCGGAGATACCGGTTCGACCGCAATCCGCTGCGCCGCCGATCCGACCGCCTGGAAAGTCTCGCGCTGCTGGTGGCCGTGCTGCTGGTGCTCCTCAGCGCGTGGCCGGCGGTGGCGGCCGGGCGGCAGGCGTACCAGGGCGCCGAGAGCGCGGGCACCGGGGGGCGGCTGCAGGTGGACGCGACGCTGCTGGCGGACGCGCCCGTCAGCCCGACGTCGTTCGGCGCGATGTCCAGGGGCGGTCCGGTCGACGCACGGTGGACGATGCCCTCAGGGCAGAAGCACACCGGCCAGGTACGCGCTCCCGCCCTCGCCAAGTCGGGCACCACGGTGCGCATCTGGGTCGACGAGACCGGCCGGCCGGCTCTCCCGCCGCCGAGCGCACTGGAGGTCCGCATCACGGGCGTGGTGACGGGGCTGCTCGTCATGCTGGGCGCGGTGAGCGCCGTGCTGATCGCGCTGGCGGCCTTCCGGTGGCTGGTGGACCGGGTCAGGTATCGCGCGTGGGAGGACGCCTGGTCGCTGGCCGACGAACGCCGGCGCCGCCGCCGCTCATGAGCCCGGCAAGGGGCCGAGGTCTCTGACCTCCACCGGGTGCCGACACGCCCGGCACCGCGCAACCGCCGTAACCGGCGCAGGTGTCGCGTGGGCCCGGCGGCATGCACGGAGGGTGTCGTGGCGATGACTTACAGTTTCCCCATCATTTTCAGTCATCACCTGTTCAGGGGGACAGATGAGAACACGGACCATCCCGATCACGGCGGCGGCCGCCCTGGCCTTGGCCGGCCTCACGGTGCCGGTGGCCGCCGCGTCGGGGGCCGGGCGGGCCGCCTCGCCCGTGGCGGGGGCACCCGCGGACACACGCCCGCGGTGGCCGCACGGCGCGGACGAGTCGCCGCGGATGGACGCCCACACGTCCAGCGAATTCTGGACGCCCGCCCGCATGAAGGCCGCGCTCGGCGCGCCCCTGCCGGAGACCGAGCTGGATCCGCCCCACGGGGAGGGGGCGGCGCGGGTCACCGGAGTCCCCTCGTCGCAGCGGCTGACGCCCGGCGGTGACCGCAACGGCTACGCCAAGGTCCGGCGTCCCTACGGCAAGCTCCCGCACACCCGCGCGACCGGCCGGCTGTTCTTCGTCGACACCCACGGCAAGCTCAGGTCCTGCACGGCCTCCGTGGTGCGCTCGCGCGACGAGTCGCTGATCGCCACCGCTGCCCAGTGCGTGTACGGCACCCCCGAGGAGCATCACGAAGGGGCGGACCGCCGCGATCCGCACGGGCACGGCTGGCACCACCACCTGCTGTTCGTGCCCGGCTACGACGGAGACGGGGAGAGGGAGCCCTACAGCCGCTGGGGTGCGGTGCGCGCGTGGAAGCCGAGTGCCTACACCGGCCACGAGGGCGGGGACGCCAACTCCCCGTACGACCTCGCGCTGGTGCGGGTGGAGAACGTCTACACCGACCAGACGCTGCAGGACCGGGTGGGCGCCTACACCGTGCTGCGCAACCAGGGAGGCGCCTTCAAGGTCAACATGATCGGCTACCCCGCCGTGCACGAGGACCACGGCTACCAGGGCAAGGACCAGCTGTGGTGCCTGGGCCGCACCCGGCCGTCCCGCCCCTACGAGCCGCGCCGCCACGACGTGCGGTTCGGCGGGCTGACCACCCACAACTGCCAGTCGGCCGACGGCGACAACGGCGGACCGTGGATGGTGCGCGCCCCGGGCAGCGGCCTGGTCGGCGTGACCTCGACCGGCCGGTCGCACCACGGCGACAACGGCAGCACCACCGCCACGGCCATGGGCATCGACTCCTACGGCGCCGTCGTGCGGGCGGCCGACCCTCACGGCGTCTACGACCAGCTGTCGATCAGCGCGGACGTGGCGGAGGGGACGATCGAGCAGGGGGAGAGCACCACGGCCACCCTGACGGTCGCCATGCGCGGGCTGAGCGGCGCGGCGGGCGTGCCCGTCACCGTCTGGCTGCCGCGCGGGTTCCGCCTGGTGCCCGACCCGGAGTCGGACTGCGAAGGCTCGCGCGGTGAGGTGACCTGCATGATCGACGCCATCTACCCGGGCCAGACGGTCGAGCTCAACCTGCGGATCGCGGCCGGCGACGCCGCCCCGGGCAGCCACCGTTTCCGCGTGGCCGTCGAGCGTACCCACCTCAACCCCGAGCCGCGCGCCACCACGGCGTCCTTCAGGATCCGCGTCCTGCGCTGAGCCAACCCCCGGCCGGCGACGACCCTGCCCGCCCTCACGCGGGGGCGGGCTTTGCCCTGACGTGCATGCGCTCGCCCTGGGGGCCGAACAGGGCCAGCACCTCGGCAGGCTCGTCGGTGGGGTTGGCGAAGGCGTGCGGCGTCCGCGTGTCGAACTCGGCCGCCTCGCCCGGGGTGAGGATCACGTCGTGCCGCCCGAGCAGCAGCCGCAGCCGCCCCGACAGGACGTACAGCCACTCGTAACCCTCATGGACCTGCTGCTCCAGCTCGCAGCCCGGCCAGTGCGGCGGGTAGATCTGCTTGAACGCCTGCAACCCGCCCGGCCGGCGGGTCAGCGGGATGTACGTCCTGCCCCCTTTGAGCTTGACCGGCCGCATGTGCACCCGGGGGTCGCCGGTGACGGGCGCGTCGATCAACTCGTCGAGCTGCACCTGATGGGCCCTGGCCAGTAGGAGCAGCAGCTCCAGCGTCGGCTTGCGCTGCCCGGCCTCCAGGCGCGAGAGCGTGCTGACGGAGATGCCCGTGCTCGTCGACAACTGCGCCAGCGTCACGCCGCGCTCCTGCCGCAGCGCCCGCAGCCGCGGCCCCACCGCCTGCAGCACTTCATCGAGTTCCATGGCCCCACTTTGCCACTTCGGCAATGAAATTTGTCAAGTTGGCGTCGTGTCGCGGACAGTGGCCGCACCACACGGACAAGAGGAGCGGCAATGGACACGAGATATGACGTGGTGGTCATCGGAGGCGGCGCTGCCGGGCTGAGCGGGGCGCTCACGCTGACGAGGGCGCGCCGCAGGGTCCTGGTGATCGACGAGGGCCGGCCGCGCAACGCGCCCGCCGACGGCGTGCACGTCTACCTGGGGCGCGAGGGCGTGCCGCCGCACGAGCTGCTCGCGGCCGGCCGCGAGGAGGTGGCCGGGTACGGCGGCGAGATCGTCACCGGCACCGTCGAGACCGCCGAGCGCATCGGCAAGGGTTTCCGGCTCGGGCTCGCCGACGGGTCACAGGTCGAGGCCGCCCGGCTGCTGGTGACCACCGGCCTGGTCGACGAGCTGCCCGACATCCCAGGGCTGGCCGGGCTGTGGGGCCGCGACGTGCTGCACTGCCCGTACTGCCACGGCTGGGAGGTGCGCGACCAGGCGATCGGCGTCATCGCCACCGGCCCGCTCGCCGTGCACCAGGCGCTGCTGTGGCGGCAGTGGAGCGAGGACGTGACGCTCTTCCGCCACACCGCGCCCGAGTTCGGCGAGGAGGAGGTCGAGCAGCTCGTCGCCAGAAACATCACGGTCGTGGAAGGGCGGATCACCGGGCTGGAGCTGACCGAGGGCCGGCTCAGCGGCGTGCGCGTCGGCGACCTGGTCGTGCCGCGGCGGGCCCTGACCGTCTCCACCCGGCTCATGGCCCGCTCGGCCGTGCTCGCCGGGCTGGGGGTGGAGACGGCCGAGCAGGAATCCCTCGGGCACGTGATCGGCACCCACGTCCCCGCCGACCCGACGGGCGCGACGAGCGTGCCCGGCGTCTGGGTGGCGGGGAACGTGACCAACCTGGTCGAGCAGGTCATCGGCTCGGCGGCGGCGGGTGTCAGGGCGGGCGCGGCCATCAACGCCGACCTGATCGCAGGGGAGACCCGCCGGGCCGTCGCCGTACAGCGGGCGCACGCGGCCGGCCAGCTGCCCCCGGAGGAGTACTGGGACGGTTTCTACCGTGAGCGCCCGCAGATCTGGAGCGGCAAGCCGAACGTCATGCTCGTGCGCGAGGCCGCCGACCTGGAGCCGGGCCGTGCGCTCGACCTCGGGTGCGGCGAGGGCGCCGACGCGATCTGGCTCGCCGAACGGGGCTGGCAGGTGACGGCCACCGACATCTCCGGCGTCGCGCTCGACCGGGCGGCCGAGCACGCCAAGGCCGCGGAGGTGGCCGACCGCATCGACTGGCAACGCCACGACCTGGGCCGGACGTTCCCCGACGGGCGCTACGACCTGGTCTCGGCCTCGTTCCTGCACTCGAAGAGCGAGCTGCCGCGCGAGAAGATCCTGCGCTCCGCCGCGGCGGCCGTCGCGCCCGGCGGGGTGCTGATCGTCCTCGGGCACGGCGGCTGGCCGAGCTGGGAGCACGATCCGATGCCCGGCGTGCACTTCCCGACCACGCAGGAGGTGCTCGACGCGCTCGAACTGCCCGAGGGGGAGTGGGAGGTGCTGCGCAGCGAGGAGTACGAGCGCAGCCAGCACGACCACGAGGGCCGGCCGGGCACCCGCACCGACAACGTGCTGAAGGTCCGCCGCCTTCGCTGACCGGCCGGCGCACGGCGAGGAGGCCGGTCCCGCAGGGGTGGAGGTGACCCTGACCCGCCCGGAGGTGATCGGCTCACGGGGCCGGCGTGCCGCCTAACGGCCGTGGGTGGTGAACCACGTCGCGATCTGCACCCGGGAGGACAGAGACAGCTTGGTCATGATGTGCTCGACGTGCCCTTCGGCGGTCCGCTGCGCGATGACCAGCCGGGCGGCGATCTCCTTGTTGCTCAGCCCTTGTGCGACGAGTTCTGCGACCTCCTGCTCGCGTGGAGTCAGGACGGAGGGCCGCCGGCGTTGCGCCGGCGGGCTCCGGTCGACGTCGAGCGCGTGGTCGACGGCTTCGTCGAGGGACAGGCCGGCGCCCCGGTGGAAGGCGCTCACGTACGCGTCCACGCCCAGGGCGCCGCGCACCCGCGTCTCGCAGAGGTTGTGGAAGTCGGTGAAGGGCCGCAGCCCGGGCGTCGCCGTGCCGATCGACCGCCAGGCCACGGAGGCGGCGCCGAACAAGGTGGCCGCCCGCTCCTCCCGGCCGTGCGCCGCCTCGATCCAGGCCAGCACCTCCAGGCTCTCGGCGACGCCCCACCGGTCGTCGTGGCGGCGCATGACGTCGAGCCCCTTCTTGACCAGCGCCGCCGCCTGGTCCTGCGCTCCCTGGAACCAGTGCGCCAGGCCGGCCACCCACAGGGCGTTGGACCTGGACAGGTAGGCGCTGCGGCCCTCGCACATCGCCAGGCACTCCGCCGCGTGAGCAGCGGCCTGATCACTGTCGCCCGACGCCGAGCAGACGATGACCAGGTGGAACAGGGTCATCCACATCCCGGCCTGGTCGCCGGTGGCGAGGTAGCGCTCGCGCGCCTCCGACAGGAGCGCCAGCGCCTCCTGGTGCTCGCCTCCCAGATGGGCGGCCAGCCCGGAGAAATGGGTGACGCTCGCGAGCGCGGCCGGGAGGTCCAGCCGCTGCGCGAGGTCGCGGCCCTCGCTGAGCAGGGGCTTGGCCGCGTCCACATCGCCCTGCCTGAGGGCGAACCAGGCGGCCACCCACAGCGCGTCGGCGCGGATCGGGGTGGCCTCGGGAGCCAGTTCCAGGGCCTGGGCGAGCCTGCGGCGGCCCTCACCGAACGAGCCGGTGGTGAAGAGCCAGTAGTTCCACAGCGAGCTGATGATCTCCAGCGCGGCGGGCGCTTCGCCGGGCTCGCCGAGACTGAACTCCAGGGCGGCCCTGATCCCGTCCTGGTCGCACTGGAGCCGGGCGACCCACTCCGCCTGGTCGGGCCCGAACCACTCCTGCCGCGCCCGTCGCGCCAGGCTCAGATAGTGGTCGCGGTGCCGCCTGCGCAGCGCGGGCTGCTCGCCGGAGCCGGCCAGGATGTCCTGACCGTACTCCCGGATGTTGCCGAGCATACGGTAGCGCGCGCGTCCGGCCCGCTCTGTCCGCGTCAGGACCGACTTGTCCAGCAGCCCGCCCAGCAGGTCGAACACCTCGTCCGCGGCGATCTCGTCGCTGGAGCAGACCTGCTCGGCGGATTCCAGGCCGAACTCGCCGGGAAACACCGACAACCGGGCCCACAGAACGCGTTCGGCGGGCTCGCAGAGGTCGTAGCTCCAGTCGATCGCTGTGCGCAGCGTCCGGTGCCTGGGCACGGCGGTCTGCCGGCGGTCGGTGAGGAGCCGGAACCGGTCGTCCATCCGGTCGAGGATCTGGGCCACGGGCAGCACTCTCAGCCGCGCCGCGGCGAGCTCGATGGCCAACGGGAGGCCGTCCAGCCGCCGGCACAGCTCGGCGACCCGCTCGCCGTCGTCCCCGAGGGTGAAACCCGGTTGTACGGCCGCGGCCCGTTCGGCGAACATGGTCACCGCCTCGCTGAGGTCCGCTGACTGCCCGGGCAGGGGGAGAGTGAGCGGTGGCACGGTGAACACACACTCGCCCTCCACGCCGAGGGTCTCCCGGCTGGTCGCGAGGACCCGCAGCTCAGGGGCCGCGCCCAGCAGCTTGCCGGCCAGTACGGCCACCGCCAGCGGCATGTGCTCGCAGTTGTCCAGCACGAGCAGGAGCTGTCGGGACTCCAGCAGTTCGACCAGGCCGGAGTCGGGCCGGCGCGGCGATTCGTCGCGGAACCCGAGGGCGTCGACGACGGTGGGCGCGAGATACTCGGCGTCGTGGAGGGGGGCGAGGTCGACCAGCCACACGCCGTCACGGAACGCCCGGCGTGTGTCGGCGGCGAGGCGCAGTGCGAGCCTGGTCTTGCCGACGCCGCCGGCGCCGGTCAGCGTCAGCATGCGGGTCTGGGTCATGAGCCGCCGCGCCTCGGCGAGTTCGTGACGGCGGCCGACAAAGCTCGACAGTTCGAGCGGCAGGTTGCCGTCGGTCCGTTTCGGCACCATGGTTCACGATAACGTGCCAGGTCAAGCCGGGCTCGGCCGCCCATGCCTCCGATATGAATCTACAATGTAAAGGCGCCGGGCTCGGCGCGATAGGCCATCCCCTTGCCGGAAACCCGCACCGGCGCGGCCGCGGCCGGCACGAATGCCGACTGCCCCGGCCGCAGGACGAGGTCGTCGCCGAGGCGGGTCTCGCCGTCGAGGCAGAGCACGATCTGCGGCACGCCGCCGGGCAGGGTGTGGGCGGCTTCGCCGGTCAGGTCGTAGCGACTGAGCGCGAACTCGAGGGCGGGCGGCCGGTAGTGGTGCTCGCCCGCGGTGTCGTCCCCGGGGTGGACGACGTGCGGGGCGGCCGGCGTGAACTCGACGACGCGCATGAGCTCGGGGACGTCGACGTGCTTGGTGGTGAGGCCGCAGCGCAGCACGTTGTCGGAGTTGGCCATGATCTCCACCCCGATGCCGCCCAGATAGGCGTGGGGCACCCCTGCGCCGAGGTAGAGCGCCTGGCCGGGCAGCAGGTCGATGTGGTTGAGGAGGAGGGCGGCGACGATGCCCGGGTCGCCGGGGCAGGCGCGGGCGATGCCGGCGTAGGGGGCAAGTTCGTCGTCGTCCGTACTGAGGAGGGCCTGTTCGACCTGGTCGCGCAGCGGCCGGGAGGCGTCGTCGAGCATCTGCGCGAACACGGTGCGCAGGGCGGTGCGCGGCTCGGCGGAGCGGAGGGCGGTGGTCCAGGACCGCAGGTCCGGCAGGTGGAGGCGGTCGAGGAGGCCGGCGGTGGCGGCGGGGTCGCGGAACCCGCACAGGCCGTGGAAGGGGGTGATGGCGCAGACCATCTCGGGTTTGTGCGAGGTGTCCTTGTAGGTGCGGGCAGGGTCGTCGAGGGGGATGCCGCGGGCGTTCTCGTCGGCGAACCCGGCCTCGGCCTGCGCGGTGGTGGGGTGGACCTGGAGGGAGAGCGGCCGCTCGATGGCGAGGACCTTCAGCAGGTAGGGGAGTGCGGGCCCGAACCGGGCGGTGGACCGTTCGCCGAGGGTGGCGGCGGGGTCGCGGGCGATGAGGTCGTTGAGCGGGATGCCGGCGACGGTCGAGGGGGCGCCGGGGTGGGCGCCCATCCAGAGTTCGGCCTGCGGCCGGCCGGTGGGTTCCGTCCCGAACAGCTCGGGCAGGGCGGTGACCGAACCCCAGTCGTAGGGGCGGATGGTGGTGACCAGGCGCATGGGCGCGTCGGTCGGTGGCAGGTCGGGGTGTGGCACGGCGTCGGCTCCAATCGTCGTCCATGGAGATTAGAACGCGACCGGCGGCGGTGGGTACCCGGGTGCCGTTCCGCGTCGTGGCGGCGGGCCCGCCTGTTCAGGCGGGCCCGCGGCGGGTCACTGTTGCTCGGGTCGCTGCTGCTGGGATCACTGTGCGCGCGGCCCGAGCAGCACGGGCATGGTGCGGGTGCTGTTGCCGAGCAGGGTGTCCAGCGGGCGCAGTTCTTCCGCCGATACGGCGGGCGCGATCTCCGGGAACGCGTCGAACAGCGCCGACAGCGCCACCTCGGCCTCGAGGCGGGCCAGTGGCGCGCCGAGGCAGAAGTGCGGGCCGTGCCCGAAGGACAGGTGGCCGGCCGGCGGGTCGGTGAGGTCGAACAGGTGCGCGTCCTCGCCGTACTGGCCGGGGTCGCGTCCCGCGGAGGCGAAGCAGGCCAGGACGGGTTCCCCCGCGCGCACCCGTACGCCGTCGATCTCGACGTCGCGCCGGGCGTAGCGCATGGGGAAGTAGGCGATCGGCGAGTCCCAGCGCAGGGTCTCCTCGACGGCCGCGCTGTAGGGGCATTTGCCCGCGCGCAGCAGCTCGACCTGGTCGGGCACGTGGAGCAGGGCGCCGATGGCGTTGGTGATGAGGTTGACCGTGGTGACGTGGCCGGCGATGAACAGCAGCTCGATGGTGGCGAACAGCTCCTCGTTGGTGAGCCTGCCGCCGTCCTGCTCGCGCAGCGTGATGAGGTCGGTGATGAGGTCCTCGCCGGGGCTGTCGCGGCGCTCGTCGATGATCCGGCCGAGCAGCACGTGCAGGGCCTGGCGCACGTCGGGTGTGTCGTCGAGGCTGCCGCCGACCTGGGCGACGGCGTCGGTCAGCTCGTGGAGTCTGTCCTGGTGGGCGACCGGGATGCCGATCATGTCGGAGATGACGTCGCGGGGCAGCGGGTAGGCGTACTCTTTGCGCATGTCGACCGGCTGGTCGGGCGGCATGGCGGCGAGCCGGTCGATGAGGGCGGCGGTGAGCTCCTCGATCCTCGGGCGCAGCCCTTTGAGCCGGCGGGGGGTGAAGGCGGGCGTGAGCGGGGCGCGTAGCCGGCGGTGTTCGTCGCCTTCCGCGTTGAGCAGCGAGGTGTCGGTGACGATGCGGGTGATGGCGGTGCCCGGCGGGGCGCTGTCGCGGTCCTTCCAGTAGCGCAGTTCCCTGGACAGGTCCGGGTGGGTCAGTACGGCCAGCAGCGTGGAGTAGCGGGTGGCGGCCCAGGTGTGCACGCCTTCGGCGGTCACCGGGACGAGCGGTCCCGCGGCGCGCAGCCTGTCGTCGTCGCCGTGCAGGTCGCTGGTGGCCGGGTCGAGGATGAAGCGGCTGTGGTCGGTCATGGGTCATCCCGTTCGTCGTGGGCTGACCGCGAGCGCGGTCACGTCGAAGCCGGGGTCCTGGTCGAGGTAGAGGTCGCGGACCAGCTCGCCGGCGGCGGGCGCGTTGCACAGTCCGTGGCCGGAGAAGCCGGTGGCGTACAGGAACGCGGGCGGGCCCGGCTGGTGGCCGATGAAGGCGGTGCGGTCGGGGCTCGCGTCGCGCAGGCCGGTGACGGCGGTGTGCAGCGTGAGCTCGGCGAGGCTCGGGTAGACCTCGGAGACCCGCCGGGCGACGTCGCGCCGCCAGGCCTCCCGGTCGGGTCCCGGGTAGCCCATGCCGATCAGCATGCGGTGGTCGCGGACCCGGATGAGCAGGCCGGTGGCGGCGTGCAGGGTGACCGGGACGTCGGGTGTGCCGGGTGGCAGCGGGTCGGTGGTGAGCAGTTCCTGCTCGATGGGTTCGGTGAGCGGCAGGTCGACGCCCGCGCAGCGGACGAGCGAGGCGGACCAGGCGCCGGCGGCGCAGATGATCGCGTCGGCGCCGATCTCGCCGCTGGCCGTGCGGACGCGGCCGGCTTGCGCGTCGATGCCGGTGACCGGGCAGCCGGTGCGCAGGACGGCGCCGGCCTTCTCGGCGGCCTGTGCGTAGGCGGTGACGATGGCCGTGGTGTCGGAGATGTAGGCCTGCGGCGAGTACGCGGCGGCCAGCAGCGGTGTGTCGTCGCCGACGAGCGGGTTGAGCTCGCGCGCCTCCTCGGCGGTGATGAGGCGGACGTCGACGCCGGCGGCGTGCTGGGCGGGCAGGTCGGCCTGGAAGGTGGACAGCTGCTCGGGTTCGGTGAACAGGATCAGGTAGCCGACCTGCCGCAGGGGCAGGTCGATGCCTGGCCGGTCAGGGAAGGCGTGGTAGGCCCGCAGGCTCCGTACGGCCAGCGCGGAGCTGACGGGGTTGCCGGCGAAGTAGGAGCGGACGACGTCGGCGGTGGCGCGGGAGGCGCCGGAGCCGAGGGTGCCGCGTTCGAGGAGGGTGACGTCCACGCCGGCTTCGGCCAGGTGGTAGGCGATCGACAGGCCGATGACTCCGCCGCCGACCACCACCACCCGGGAGCCGCCGCTCACGCCGGCTCCCGTACGGCGCGCAGGCTCTCGCCGGCCTGCCAGGGGAACAGGTGCAGGTTCCAGCCGCCCAGGCAGTTGCAGTAGAGGGCCATGTGGGCCATGACGGAGATGAAGTCCTCGTGGCTGTCGAGGCGTTCGAGTCCCGACAGGAGGCGCTGGGTGAAGTCCCAGAGGGTGTCGAGGCCGCAGTAGCCGAGGAACTCGGCGGGGGTGGCGGCGAGCTGGCGGGTCATCTGGCGCAGCCACGGCATGGGCATGCCGTCGAGGGCGGCGCGGACGAGGCCGCCGTAGCAGCTGTAGCCGAGCGGGCGGGTCTCGCCGTTGACGAACAGGAGTGTGGTCAGGACCGTCTCGTAGCTGCCCGCGCCGGAGGGGATGCGGCCCTCGTGCAGGGCGACGAGCTCGCGTGGCGGGTCGAGCCAGATGCGTTCGGTCTCGGCGTGGACGTCCTTGACGAGTTCGTTGAGCTGCGGGTCGCCGATGGGCAGGCGGGGCAGGACGTGGCCGCTGTCCTGGCCGGCGCGGCGTACTTCGGCGATGACGGGCTCTTTGGTGGTGTAGACGGCGTTCCAGACGTCGTGGCCGGCCTGGATGAGGGCGTCGAGGTCCTCCTCCGCGACCTGGCCGACGGGGGTGGCGGTCATGGGTTCGGTGAGTTCGCCGTACTTGATGCCCAGGTGTTGCAGGCGCGAGCAGAACAGGGTGCCGTCGGGCACGGTGCGGCGGTCCACGCGGTATTCCGCGGGGGCGTGCAGCAGCGAGTGGACCGGGGCCACGTGGTAGAGGTGGTATCCCGCCACCAGGGCGTGTCCTTGCAGGCTGCGGTAGGGGAGCGCGTCCCACAGGCATTGGGCCAGGGCGGGGTTGCGCTCGTCGAGTTGGGCCGCGACGGTGATGCCGAGGCTGGGCCAGGTTATTTCCACACGCTTGGTCTCGTTCACAGTACGTCACTGTATCGTCGCGTTTTGTGGCGATACAGGCCGTGGTCAGGGTATTTACCCGGACATGACCGCATCTGGGTGCTGCCCGAGCATCGCCCCGCTCCGGGCGTCGCCCCAGATCGAGCGCTCGTCGACGTACGGCCGCAGCAGCGCGGTGAGCACCGGATCGCCCTGCCCTGTCAGCTCGTCCTCGGCGATCCTGCGGGCCAGGCCCACGACGACGTCGGCGAGCTGGACCCGCAGGTCGAGGGACGACTCGGCCGGCCGCAGCGCGGCGAGCCGGCCGTCCAGGATCTGCCGCAGCCGGGCGATGCGTTCGTCGGTGAGCGTGGTCTGCCGGTCGTGCACGATCCTGACGGGCTCGCCGCGGTCCCAGAACTGCACGGCCCGCACGATGGCCGGGATGAGGGGGTCGAGGGCGGGGAAGACGTGCGGGGTCCGCAGCAGCCGCTCCCTGAAGGCCGCCACCTGCGGCCTGGCCTGCCACAGCAGCTCCATGACCTCGCCCGCGGGCCCAGGTCCCCGCAGCTCGTCGACGAGGAGGAAGGCGTCGTCGACGGACATGGTGACGCCCTGGCCGTTCTTGGCGCGCAGCAGGTAGTTGAAGGAGTCGAGGAAGGCCGTCCACCGTGCGGGCCCGAACGCGCGCGGGCCCTCGCGGTAGAGGGTGAGCGCCCTGGCGCTGGTCCGCGGGTCCAGGTCGAGGCCGATGCCCGGCACGTGGCCGTCGTCGATCAGCGCGACGATCTTGCGTACGGCGAGGAAGGGTTTGTCGGCCAGGAACACGTGGGCGCGGCCGAGCAGCGGCCCCGACGGGCCGAGCAGCCAGGTGAGCGTGGCCCGGTGCTTGCCGCGCAGGACGTGGCAGGCCGCGTACTGGCCGGCCGGGGTGGGCGCCCTCGCGCGCAGCTCGCCGATGCACTCTTCGGCTGCCCGCCGGCTCATCAGGATGGCGGCGTGGGCGAACACGTTGGTGTTGCCGCCGACGAGCTTCTCGCCCTCCGCGCCGGACTCGTCGCACGTCACTTCGGGAGATTCCGGCACGTACGCAAATGTAACGAACGCCCCGCCCCACCCGCGAGGCGATTTCGGGCGGCCGGGCGAGAACCCCCGGCCGGGGCCGGTCAGCCTTTGATGCCGGAGAGCAGGACGCCCCTGACGATCCAGCGCTGGGCGATGAGGAAGAGGGCGACCAGGGGCAGGATGGCCACGAGCGCGCCGGCGAACAGCGCGGGAAGGTTGACCGCCTGCTGGTTGAGGTTGGTGGACAGCGCCACCTGCACGGTCCAGTACTCCGGGTCCTGGCCGATGACCAGCGGCCACAGGAAGGCGTTCCAGTGCTCGATGAAGGACAGGATGCCGAGCGAGGCGAACAGGGCGCCGGAGTTGGGCAGCGCCAGGCGCGCGTACAGGCCCAGGTGGCTCAGGCCGTCCACGCGGCCCGCGTCCTCCAGCTCGCGGGGGAACCGCAGGTAGAAGCCGCGGAACAGCAGCACGGCGAACGCGCTGAACAGGCCGGGGGCGATCAGCCCCCACAGGGTGTTCACCCCTCCCATCGAGCCGACCACGACGAACGTCGGGATGAACGTGGCCGCGCCCGGCACCATCATCGTGGCGATGACGAAGTAGAACACCGGCTTGGACGCCGCCACGGGGATGCGGGCGAGCGCGTATCCGGCCATCGAGGCCAGCAGCGTCGACAGGGGCGCCGAGATCGTGGCGATGAGCGTGGAGTTCCACAGGGCGTTGGCCAGCGGCACCGCCTCGTTGCCGAAGGCGTCGGCGAAGCCCTGGAAGCTGATCTCCTCCGGCCACCACTGCCATTCGAGCGAGCCCAGTTCCCGCCTGGTCATGAAGGCGTTGCGGATCAGCAGGTAGAACGGCAGCAGGAACGGCACCGCGAAGACGATGGCCGCCGCGTACGAGCCGAGGTGCCGTTTCCTCATCGCCCCTCCTCCTCTTCGGTCCTGCCGAACCCGGCGAAGCGGCCCTGCAGCAGCGTGAACACCACGATCAGCGCGGTGACGACGAACGCGCCCGCGGAGCCGGCGCCGTAGTTCTGCTCGCCGAGCGCCGTCTGGAACAGGTAGATCAGCGGGGTCCTGCCGTCGGCGCCGCCCAGCCCCGACAGGTTGGAGGCGAGGATGTTGTAGAACTCGTCGAACGCCTGGAACGCGTTGATGATCAGCAGCAGCGTCACGGCGACCGAGGTGTTGCGCAGCATCGGCCAGGTGATGTGCCGGAACAGCTGCCATTCGCTGTGCGCGCCGTCCACCCGCGCCGCCTCGTACAGCTGGGCGGGGATCTGCTGCATGCCGGCCAGGAACAGGATCATGTAGAAGCCCGTCTGCAGCCACAGCCGGACCGTGACCAGCACGATCCAGTACAGCGGCGGGTCCACGGTCGCCACCCAGCCGATGCTCTCCTCGTAGCCGAGCAGGTAGGCCAGGCTGTTGGCCACGCCCGAGGGTGTGCCGCTGAACAGGCTCATCTTCCACACCAGCGCCCCGACCACGTAGGAGACGGCCGTGGGGATGAAGAAGGTGGTCCTGAAGATCGCCCGGCCGCCGCGCAGCCGGTTGACCAGCGTCGCCAGGCCGAGCGCCAGCGCGAACGTCACCGGGACGATGAAGAGCGTGAACACCAGGATGGTGACCAGCGACCTGGTGAAGGCCGGGTCCCCCAGCAGCCGCCGGTAGTTGTCGAGGCCGTTCCACGAGCCGAGGCTGATGGTGCCGCGCGCGTCGTTGAAGCTGAGCAGCAGGCCCCAGCCGATGGCGATGTACTTGAACAGCAGCAGCCCGGCCACCATCGGCAGGGTGAGGAGGAGGAACGCGCGCCAGGCCGGCCACCGGGAGGCCCACCGGGCGGGGGCCCGGTGCGGCCCGCCGGCGCGAGGGCGGGCGGGCGCGGCGGTCGTCATAGCGTGGGCACCTTGTCCAGGATGTCCTGGGACCGCTTGGCCGCCTCCGCCAGGGTCTTGGCCGGGTCGGCGTCCTTCTTGACGATGGCGGTGACGGCGTCGGTGTAGGGCTGGCGCACCTCGGGGGTCCACAGGGCGGGCTGCTTGACGCCGTGGGCGTTCGCGGCCTCCATCACTTTCTGCGCCGGGCCGGTGCGCAGCTTGTCCGCGGCGTTGGCGGCGCTGGTGCGGGGCGGGATGTGGAAGCCGTAGCCCAGGTTCCAGTCGGTCTGCGCCGCGGTGTTCTCCACCCACAACCAGCGTACGTACTTCTTGGCCGCCTCCAGGTGGGCGCTCTTGCCGTTGACGACCTGCACCCAGCCGCCCATGTTGACCACCTGACGGCCGCCGGGGCCGAAGGCCGGCAGGGGGAAGGAGCCGAAGTCGTCGCCCAGCTCCGCGACCATGCCGGGGACGGCCCACATGCCGACCCACTGCATGGCCGCCGCGCCGGTGATCAGCGCGCCCGGGTCCCACCAGTCGGTGGAGTAGCCCTGCAGGGTGACCTTGCTGTCGTGCAGGCCCTTGAGCGCGGTCAGCGCCTCGACCACCTTCGGGTCGTCGTAGACGATCTCGCGGTCCTCGACCAGCAGGTTGCCGTTGGACCAGGACACCAGCATCCCCAGGTCGCCGATGCCGTCGTTGCCGGCGAACAGGCCCTTCTGCTTGCCCGCGGTGAGCGTCTTGGCCGCCGCGGCGAACTCGGCGAAGCTGGTCGGCACCGCCACGCCGGCCTTCTGGAACAGCGACGGGCGGTAGAACACCAGCATCGGGTCCACGACCATGGGCACCGCGTAGACCTTGCCGCCCCACGTGTACGGCTCCAGCACCTTGGCGTCGAAGTCGGACTTCTCCGCGCCGAGGACGTCGTCGAGCGGCGTGACCTGCTCGGCCTTGACCATGTCGGGGCTGACGTCGTTGACCTCGTAGACGTCGGGGCCGTCGGGGGTCAGCACGGCGGCCGTCCACTTGGTGCCGTAGTCGCCGGGTATCCAGGACACCTTGACCGCGATGTCGGGGTTGGCCTTGGTGAAGTCGGCGGCGTAGCGCAGGGCCGCCTGCTGCGTGCCCTCCTCGCCGTACTCGTGGTACCAGTGGTTCAGGGTGATCTTGGCGGTGCCCGCGGCGGGTGCGGTCTTCGTCTTGGCCAGCGGGTCGCCGCCGCACGCGGAGACGGCGGCGCCGGCGACGAAGAGCACGGAGCCTTTGAGCAGTCCGCGGCGGCTGAGTGGTCTGTCCATCGGGGCCACCTCTCGTTCAGGGGGGTGAGATCGGTGCCGATGCGAGGTAACCGGTTACTTCTGACGTCGTGAGGCGGACGTTAGACGCGCCCGGCAGGTGCCGTCAATGCGCTGTTAACTTTTCGTTACAAAGCCGCTGAATCCGGTCTTGACGGGCCGTAACAGATCTCCTAGCGTCCAGGGCGTTCACCATGTAACCGGTTACCTTCCTGGAGGCCAGCCGTGAGACTGCCGCCTGCCGATCGGGCCGCCTCCGCGCGCACCGGCCCTCCCCGGGAGCCCGCCACCCCGGAAGGTGCCCGGTGAGCACGCCGGGCCGGGTCACCATCCGCGACGTGGCGCGGCGGGCCGGAGTGTCCGTGGCCACCGTCTCCCGGGTGCTGGCCGGCGGCTACCCCGTGCTGGCCGTCACCCGCAACAAGGTCATGCGGGCCGTACGCGAGCTCGACTACGTCCCCAACGCCCACGCCAGGGCTCTGTCGGCGGCCCGCCCCGGCGCCATCGCGATCGTCGTCGACAGCGTCGCCATGCCCTACTACGCCTACATCGCCCAGGGCGTGGAGGAACAGGCCGCGCAGGAAGGCCGGCTGTCGCTGATCTGCACCACCGGCGGCGACACCGGCCGCGAGCTGTCGATCGTGCAGCTCCTGCGCGAGCAGCGGGCCGAGGCCGTCATCCTGGTCGGCAGCGTGGTCCTCGACGACGAATACCGCAAGCGGATGACCGAGTACGCGCACGCGCTGGCCGCCGCCGGCTCGCGCCTGGTGCTGTGCGGCCGCCCGCCGCTGGGAGAGGGCGTGCCGGCCCTGGTCGTCGGCTACGACAACACCGGCGGCGCCCACGCCGTGACCGCCCACCTGCTCTCCGCCGGCCACCGCAGGATTCTCTACCTCGGGCTGCGGCCCGGCCACACCACCTCCGACAGCCGGGTGGCCGGCTACCGCAGCGCCCTGGCCGAGCACGGCGTGCCCGCCGACCCGGCGCTGGAGGTGGAGGCGGAGTTCACGAGGGAGGCGGGGTACGACGCGATGAAACGCCGCCTGGCCGAGGGGCCGCCCGGCTTCACCGCCGTCTTCGCCGGCAACGACCTGGTGGCCTCGGGCGCGATCCAGGCGCTGGACGAGCACGGGCTGCGCGTGCCCGCCGACGTCTCGATCGTCGGCTACGACGACGTACCGCCGGCCCAGGACCTGCGCCTGACGACCGTGCACCTGCCGCACGACGAGCTCGGCCGGGCCGCCGTGCGCCTCGCGCTCGGCCGGGTGACCTCCAGCCCGCTGATCCTCGGCACGCACATCGTGGTGCGCGGCTCGGTCCGGCAGCTCGGCCCCCGATGACCCTCCCGGCCGGCCCGCTCGCGGCCTTCGCGCTGCGGCCGTCGCTGCTGCCCGAGCTGTTCCCGCCGGACCTGCGGCGCCGGCTGTCGCAGGTGGCCCGGGTGCACGAGCGCGTCTTCGACCGTTTCGAGGAGCCGCTCGACGCCGACGTCCTGATCACCGGCTGGGGCTGCCCGCGCATCGACGCCGGCGTGCTGGCCGCCGCGCCCCGGCTGCGCGCGGTCGTCCACGCGGCGGGCAGCGTGAAGGGCCATGTGACGGCGGAGGTGTTCGAGCGGGGCATCGTCGTCTCCTCCGCGGCGCAGGCCAACGCGGTGCCGGTGGCCGACTACACGATGGCGATGCTCGTGCTGGCGGCCAAGCAGGTCTTCGCCCGCGCCCGCGCGTACGCCGCCGGAGGCTGGTCGGGCGACGCGCTGCCGGGCGTGGCCACGCCGGGGGAGCGCGGCGGCCTGACCGGCGCGGTGGTCGGCGTGGTCGGAGCCTCGCGGGTGGGCCGGCTGGTCATCGGACGCCTGCGCGCCCACGGCGCGCACATCCTGCTCAGCGACCCGTACACGAGCCATGAGGAGGCCGCCGCGCTCGGCGCGGGACTCGTCCCCCTCGACGAGCTGTGCCGGCGCGCGGACCTGCTGACGGTGCACGCTCCCGAGCTGCCGGAGACGCGCGGCCTGCTCGGCGACCGGCGGCTGTCGCTCCTGCGCGACGGGGCCGTGCTGGTCAACACCGCCCGCGGCGCCATCGTCGACACCGACGCCCTGGTACGCCACTGCGCGGGCGGCCGCATCGCCGCCGTCCTCGACGTGACCGAGCCCGAGCCGCTGCCCCCCGGCCATCCGCTGCTGGCCCTGCCCAACGTCCTGGTGACCCCGCACATCAGCGGCGCGCGGGGACGGGAGCTGCGGCGGCTGGGGGAGTTCGCCGTGGCGGAGGTGGAGCGCCTGGTCCGCGGCCGCCCGCTCCGGGGCGCCGTCCGCCCTGCCGACCTCAACCGCATCGCCTGATGCCCGCCCGCCGGCCTCCCGCGCCCGCGTCGCTGGTACGGCAGGTACGGGAGGAGGCCGCGAGGGCCCGCACGGAACCGCTGCCCGCGCTGACCTTCGCCCTGTGGCGCCGCTACGCCGACACCGGCGACCGCCGGGCCTACGAGCGCGTCTACTTCGAACGGCGCCGCCGCCTGGCCGCCCTCATGCTCGCCGCGCACCTGGACGGCCGCCCCGACCCGGCGCTCGACGACCTGCTGTGGGCGGTGTGCGACGAGTACACCTGGGTGCTGCCGGCCCACGAGCCGCGTGACCGGCCGGTCGGCACGTACGTCGACCTGTTCGCCGCCGAGACCGGGCACACGCTGGCGGAGGCCGTGGCCCTGCTCGGCGGGTGGCTCGACCCCCGCGTACGGGACCGGGCGCGCGCGGAGGTGGAACGCAGGGTCCTGCGCCCCCTCCGGACCGCGACGCCCGCCCTGTGGTGGGAGTCGGCCCGGCACAACTGGGCGGCCGTCTGCGCCGGCGCGGCCGGGATGGCGGCCCTCGCCCTCGACTCAGAGCACCTGCCCGCGCTCCTGCCCCGCCTGGAGCGTGCCCTGCGGTCGTTCCTCGCGGGCGCGGGCCAGGACGGCGCCTGCCTGGAGGGACCCGACTACTGGTCCTACGGCTTCGGCTACTTCGTCTACTTCGCCGAGGCGCTGCGCGAGCGTACGGGCAGGGACATGCTGGACGACCCCCACGTCCGCGAGATGGCCGCCTACCCCGCCAGGATCGACCTCGGCGACGGCACACGGCCGGCCTTCGCCGACTCCTCCGGCACGGGGGCCTACCCGGCCGGCCTGCTGGACCGCCTGGCGCAGCGCCTGGGCGTGCCCGTGCCGCCGCGGCGGCGGGAACCGTCGTTCCACGACGACCACTGCTACCGCTGGGCGCACCTGAGCCGCACCCTGTGGTGGACGGCACCCACGGCACCCACGGCACCCACGGCACCCACGGCACCCACATCGCCGACATCGCCGACATCGCCGACATCGCTCACGGAGCCGCCGGTGCCGCCTGCCCCGCTCGCTTCGCACGACCGCCTGCCGGACGCCGCGATCGTGGTCGCCAGGGCGGAGGGCACGGCCTTCGCCGCCAAGGGCGGCCACAACGACGAGCCGCACAACCATCTCGACCTGGGCCACTTCGTCCTGCACGCCCACGGCAGAACGGTGCTGGACGACCTGGGCGCCCCCGAGTACACCCGCGACTACTTCGGCCCCGGCCGCTACGCGGTGCCGCAGGCCTCGGCGGAGTGGCACTCCGTCCCGCTGATCGACGGCGCCGCGCAACTCCCCGGCCGCGACCGCCGCGCCGAGACCGTCCGGTACGCGGCCGGCCGCGGCACCGTGGAGTGGACGCTGGACCTGACCGCCGCCTACGACGCGCCCCGGCTCGTCCGCTTCACCCGCGCCTTCGCCTGGCGGCCGGCCCGGCTGGAGCTCACCGACACCTTCGACGTCACGGGAGGCGAGTGCCCGGTGACGGAGTCGTTCGTCTCCCGCGTGCGCCCCGAGGTGCGCCGCGACTCGGTCCGCTGGGGGCCGGTCCTGCTGCGGGTCCCGCCCCCGTGGCGCGTCACGGCCGAGGACCTTGAGGTACGCGGCCACGACGGCGTTCCCGAGACCGTGCACCGTGTACGCCTGAGCGCCGCCGTACCGTCCGGCCCGCATGCCTTCGTCTTCACCGTGGATTGACGGTCGCGGAGGCAAGGGCGGAAATTTGTGCCTCGATATGTTGATAAATGCCCAGTCATGGGGAATACTCTGATCCAGAAGTCCAGCAGAGGGCTTCGACCCACGCGTTATACGTGGCGTGCCTCTGCCTGGGCTTTTTCGCTGTGCAGGGGCAGCCATGAACTGAGCTTTGGGAGCATCAGATGGCCGTCCTGGAGATCGCACTCGAAGAGATGACCGCCGAGCAGCTGCTCACCGAGATGAACCGGCCCGAGACGCCGGAGCTGCGGAAGGTACGGATCCGTGAGCGGGTCGTGGCCATGTACGACGCGCTGGTGGGCGAGGTCACCCGACGCTACCGCTACCGCGGCGAGCCGATGGAGGACCTGCGCCAGGCCGCGTACGTGGGCCTGATGAAGGCCATCAACGGATTCGACCCCACGCTGGGGCACGACTTCCGCGGTTACGCGATGATCACGATGGTCGGAGAGGTGAAGCGGCACTTCCGCGACCGCACCTGGGCCATCCGGGTGCCGCGCGTCTACCAGGAGCGCCGCCTGGAGTTGAACAAGGTGACCAGCGAGCTCACCCAGACCCTCGGCCGCGCCCCCACGGTCGCCGAACTGGCCGGCAAGATGGGCATTTCCGAGGAGGACGTGCTGCTCGCCCTCGACGCCTCCGCCGCGTACAGCACCCTGTCGCTGGACGCGCCCGTCGGCGGTGAGGACGACGCGGCCGACCTCGGGGACTTCCTGCCCGCGCAGGACGACTCGCTGGACAACATGCTCGGCAAGCACGCGATCAAGCCGCTCATCGACGCGCTGCCCGAGCGGGAGCGCACGATCCTGCTCATGCGCTTCTACGGCAACATGACCCAGTCGGAGATCGCCACGGAGTTCGGCATCTCGCAGATGCACGTCTCCCGGATCCTGCGCGCCGTGCTGACCAAGTTGCGCACCGCCCTGCAGGACTGACCAGACCCGGCCGACCAGACCCCGACCCGACCAGACCTGGCCCGCCCTGACGCCGCCCGGATCCCGGCCTTACGTGCCGGATCCGGGCGGCGTCATATCGCGGCCTCACGTCGCGGTCTCACATCGCGGCGACGGCCCGGGTCTCGCCGGGATTGTCCAGGCGGAAGGCCGCCGTACGGCCGGCCGCCGACACCTCGTACGTGCCGAGGAACCCGGTGAAGCGCACCCGCCCCTCCGCGTCGGTGCGCAAGGTGGTGGGCGGGAACCACCAGTCGCCCTTGACGAGCGCCCGCGCCGCCTCGTACGACGGCTTGGGGCTGCCGTCGGCGCGGACCAACCCGCCGGGCGCGCCGAGCCAGCCGCCGTCGGCCATCCCCCAGTACGTCATCGCCTCCACCGACGGATGCGACAGCAGCGTCCGGTAGTGACGTACGATCTCGTCGGCCTGGCGCTCCTCGCCCTCGGGGGTGCTCGGCCAGGACGCCACCTGGTAGTCGTTCAGGTCGGTGATGTGCCCCGGCATGAGCTCGCCGGACAGGATGGTGGTCTCGGTGAAGTGGAGGGGCAGGCCGTACCGCGAGAAACGGTCGAGCACGGCGAGCGTCCGCTCCTCGCCCCAGTAGCCCTGGTGCATGTGGCTCTGCAGGCCCAGCGCGTCGATGCGCACGCCGGCTTCGATCAGGCCCTCGATGAGGCACTCGTACGCCGCGGACATGTCGAAGTCGTTGAGCAGCAGCGTCGCGTGCGGGTCGGCCTCGCGGGCGGCGTCGAAGACCATCCTGACCATCGGGATGCGCCCGATCTCGCGGCACAGGCGGGTGATGCCGTTGTCGTACTTGTCGAAGATCGGCATGATGACGACCTCGTTGATGACATCCCACATGTCGATAAGTCCGGAAAAATCGCTTACCTCGCGCCGGATCCGGTCCACCTGCGCGCGGGCGATCTCCTCGTTCGGCAGGTCCATCAGCCAGTCGGCCGTCACCGTGTGCCACGCGAGCGGATGCCCCTTGACCGGCCGCCCCCGCTCGCGGAACCACGCCGCCGCCTTCCTGAGCCGCGCGGTCCCGGCCTGCCCGCGTACCGGTTCGAACTGCCCCCAGTAGAACGGCAGCGTCACGAAGTTGAACAGCCCGAGCCAGTGCTCGGCCAGCCGCTCGGCCCTGGCGGCGGCCTCGCCCGTCAGCTCGCCGCCCGCGAAGGGCACGAGGTCGAACCCCGTGCAGCCGAACAGGAACCGGTGGTCGCGCTGGGCGACGAGAACGTCCCGATCCGGCAGCGGATCGCCGTCCAGGGTGACGGTGATCGCGGCATTCGCAGTACGGTTCTTCCTGATCGAGGCGTCCAGATTCGTCAGGGTCACGGCGACCTCTCGTCATGCCGAAAGTTTCAGGAAAGTTATCGTCGCACAACGACCGACAAAGCCGGTGAACTCGGGCGTAGCGCGCCGACCAGATCTGCAACATAGCAGTTGAAGGCGCTCTTGACAGCTTTCCGTGAACCGCCTTATGTTGCCGCAATATTAAGCGGCTTTCCTTGAAAGTTTCGGCTTCACATACCGCAATCCGCGTGGGATGTTGCCGTTATAAGCCCCGAAGGGATGGCATGACGGGCCACGGACCGATCGACACAAGTCCCACGCCGGACGGCGGCACGCGGTGGCGGGACCCAACGCTGACTCCCTCGGAGCGGGCCGAGGCCCTCATCCCGCTCATGACGCTGGAGGAGAAGGTCGCCCAGCTGGTGGGGGTGTGGGTCGGCGCCGACGCTTCGGGGGAGGGTGTCGCCCCGCACCAGACCGAGATGGCCGGCGGCACCGAGTGGAGCAGCGTCATCCGGCACGGGCTCGGCCAGCTGACCAGGCCGTACGGCACCGCGCCCGTCGACCCCGCCGCCGGGGCCCGGTCGCTGGCCGCCTCCCAGGCCGAGATCGTCGCGACCAGCCGCTTCGGCATCCCCGCCCAGGTGCACGAGGAGTGCCTGACCGGCTTCGCCGCCTGGCGGGCGACCGTCTACCCGGCGCCGCTGAGCTGGGGCGCGACGTTCGACCCTGGGTTGGTCGAGGAGATGGCCGGGCGGATCGGCCGTTCCCTGCGCGCCGCCGGCGTGCACCAGGGCCTGGCCCCGGTGCTCGACGTGACCCGCGACTACCGCTGGGGCCGCACCGAGGAGACGATCAGCGAGGACCCCTACCTCGTCGGCACCATCGGCGCCGCCTACGTGCGCGGGGTGGAGGGCGCCGGCGTCGTCGCCACGCTCAAGCACTTCGCCGGCTACTCCGCCTCGCGCGGCGGCCGCAACCTCGCCCCCGTCCCGATGGGCCGCAGGGAACTGGCCGACGTCGTCCTGCCGCCGTTCGAGATGGCGCTGCGCCTGGGCGGCGCCCGCTCGGTGATGAACTCCTACGCCGAGATCGACGGCGTGCCCGTGGCCGCCGACGACGGCCTGCTGACCGGGCTGCTGCGCGAGGAGTGGGGCTTCACCGGCACGGTGGTCGCCGACTACTTCGCGATCCGGTTCCTGCAGAAACTGCACGCCGTGGCCGCCGACGGCGCCGAGGCCGCCGGGCTCGCCCTGCGCGCCGGCATCGACGTCGAACTGCCCACCGTCGACACCTTCGGCGAGCCGCTGGTCGAGGCGGTCAAGGCGGGCGCGGTCGACGAGAAGCTCGTCGACCGCGCGCTGCGCAGGGTGCTGACCCAGAAGGCCGAGCTCGGCCTGCTCGACGAAGGCTGGCAGTGCATCCCCGAGGGCCTGTCCAAGAGCCTGCCCGATCCCGCGTCCGGCGACTCCTCCGGTGACTCCTGCGATGACTTCGCCGGCGACTCCTCCGATGACTCCCCAGGCGGCTCCTCCGGCGGTGCCGGCCGGTTGCGCCTCGACGACGCCGAGAGCCGGGACATCGCCCTGCGGCTGGCCCGCGAATCGGTGGTGCTGCTGCGCGACACCGCGGACATCCTGCCGCTGGCCCCCGGCCGGCGGGTCGCTCTCGTGGGGCCGGTCGCCGACGACCCGATGGCGATGCTCGGCTGCTACGCCTTCCCCGCGCACGTCGGCGCGCACCCCGAGCACGGGCTCGGGCTGGAGATCCCCACACTGCGCGAAGCGCTCGGCGCGCTGGTCCCCGGCCTCGCCCACGTGCCCGGCTGCGACATCACCGGCGACGACACCTCCGGCATCGAGGCCGCGGCCGCCGCGGCCGCCGCGGCCGACGTGTGCGTGCTGGCCGTGGGTGACCGGGCCGGGCTGTTCGGCCGCGGCACCTCCGGCGAGGGCTGCGACGCCACCGACCTGCGCCTGCCGGGCGTGCAGCCCGAGCTGGTCAGGGCCGTGCTGGCCACCGGCACCCCCGTGGTGCTCGTGCTGCTGGCCGGGCGGCCGTACGCGCTGGGCCAGGAGGTCGACGACGCCGCCGCCATCGTCTACGCCTTCTTCCCCGGCCAGCGCGGCGGCCAGGCCCTGGCCGAGGTGCTCACCGGCGCGGTGAACCCGTCGGGACGGCTGCCCGTCAGCGTGCCGCGCGACGCGGGCGGCCTGCCGGCCACGTACCTGTCGCCGTGGCTGGGCCGGCGCTCCCAGGTGTCCTCCGTCGACCCGACCCCCGCCTTCCCGTTCGGCCACGGGCTGGGCTACACGACGTTCGACTGGAGCGACGTGACGGGGCCCGGCGAGCCGGGGGAGCGCGCGGACTGGCCGGTCGACGGCGAGGTGAGCGTCGCCGTCACCGTCCGCAACGCCGGGACCCGGCCCGGCACCGAGGTCGTCCAGCTCTACCTGCACGACCCGGTCGCGCAGACCACGCGGCCGGTGGTCCGCCTGGTCGGCTACACCCGCGTCCCGCTGGAGCCCGGCGAGGCCGCGCGGGTGACGTTCGACGTGCCGGCCGACCTCACCTCGTTCACCGGCGTACGCGGGCGGCGCATCGTCGAGCCGGGCGAGGTCGAGCTGCGCTTCGCGCGGTCGAGCGCCGACGTGGCCGGGACCGTGCCGCTGCGCCTGACCGGCGACGTACGAGAAGTGGGCCACGAACGACGGATGCGGCCACGGGCGCGGATCGAGCGCATCGCACCGGAGGACAGAGGATGAGCACCACCCCCACGACCATGAACCCCCCACCGGACACCCTCGAAACCGGGCCGTCCGCACGCCGCCGAAGAAAGCGCTTTCCCAGCGCCACCTCCTGGAGCGCGGCGTTCCGCCGCCACTGGCAGCTCTATTCGCTGGCCATCCTGCCCCTGGTGTTCTTCGCCGTCTTCCGGTACGCCCCCATGATCGGCAACATCATCGCGTTCCGGAAGTTCGAGCCCGGCGGCAGCGTGCTGGGCGAGGAATGGGTCGGCCTGCGCTACGTGAAGTTGTTCCTGAACGACCCCACGTTCTGGAACGTCTTCACCAACACCGCGATCCTCGGAGGGCTGACCCTGCTGTTCTGCTTCCCGCTGCCGATCGTGCTGGCGCTGCTGCTCAACGAGGTCCGCAACCGCGGCCTGAAGAGGTTCCTGCAGTCGGTGTCGTACCTGCCGCACTTCCTGTCGATCGTGGTCGTGGCCGGCATCGTCATGCAGACGCTCTCCATCGACGGGCCGATCAACCAGATCGTCCGGGCCTTCGGCGACGATCCCGTCGCGTTCATGCAGAAACCCGAGTGGTTCCGCACGATCTACATCTCGTCGGAGATCTGGCAGACCGTCGGCTGGGGCACCATCCTCTACCTCGCCGCCCTCACCACCATCGACGAGCAGCTCTACGAGGCGGCCAGGATCGACGGCGCCGGACGGTGGCGGCAGATCTGGCACGTCACTCTTCCCGGCATCCGGCCGACGGCGGTCACCCTGCTGATCCTCAACATCGGCACGTTCATGGCCGTCGGCTTCGAGAAGGTGCTGCTGCTCTACAACCCCCTGACGTATCCGACCGCCGACGTGATCTCCACCTACCTCTACCGGATGGGCGTGGAGTCCAGCAACTTCAGCTACGCCGCCGCTATCGGCCTGTTCGAGGCCATCATCGGGCTGACCCTGATCCTGTCGGCGAACCTGATCTCCCGCCGAGCAGTAGGGACGAGCCTGTGGTGACACTCGCCAAGAGCCGGGGCTACCGCGCCTTCCAGGTCGTCAACGCCGTCGTCCTGACCGGCGTGGTCATCGTGACGCTCTATCCGTTCGTCAACATCATCGCCCGTTCCTTCAGCGAGGAACGCTACATCCTGTCGGGCGAGGTCAACCTCGTCCCGCGCGGGTTCAACCTGACGACGTACCAGATCGTGGTCGCCGACCCGATGTTCTGGACGAACTACCGCAACACGGTGGTCTACACCGTCGTCGCCACCGCGATCGCGATGGTGCTGACCACCTGCTACGCGTACGTGCTGTCCAAGAGGCACCTCAAGGGCAGGACGTTCCTCATCTGGGTCGCCGTCTTCACGATGTTCTTCAACGGCGGACTCATCCCCAACTACGTGCTGGTCAACAGCCTCGGGCTGACGAACTCACTCTGGGCCATCGTGCTGCCCAACGCGATCAGCGTCTTCAACCTGCTGGTGATGAAGGCGTTCTTCGAGAACCTGCCGAGCGACCTGGAAGAGGCCGCCGCCATCGACGGGCTCAACACCTACGGCATCTTGTGGCGGATCGTGCTGCCGCTGTCGAAGGCGGTGATCGCCACGATGGTGCTGTTCTACGCGGTCTCGTTCTGGAACTCGTGGTTCTCGGCGTTCCTCTACCTCAACAGGACGGAGTTGTTCCCGGTCACCGTCTATCTGCGCAACATCATCGCGGGCGCCACCGGCGCCGAGAACGCCGGCGCGGGAGCGGCGGATCTCACGCAGGTCGCGGCCAACATCCAGTCGGTGACGATCATGCTCACCGTGCTGCCCATCCTCGCGGTCTACCCCTTCGTCCAGCGGTACTTCGTCTCCGGAGTCATGCTCGGAGCGGTCAAGGGTTAGCCTCCTCACGCCTACACAACCCCCCGGACACGGCAAAGGAACCCCAATGCGCGAACTTTCACGGCGTCAGGCGATCATCGGTTTGGGTGCGTTCACCCTCGTCCTCGCCGGCTGCGGGCAGGACGAAGCCCCGAAGCAGGCCGCCCAGACCGCGAACAAGGCGGGCGCGATGGCCAACTACGGTGTCGCCCAGCAGTTCAAGGCCACCGAACCCCTGTCGTTCGACGTGCTCTACAACAACCACCCGTTCTATCCGCTGAAGAACGACTGGCTGTTCTGGGAAGAGCTGACCAAGCGTACGAACGTGACGCTCAAGCCGGTCGCGGTGCCGCTGAGCGACTACGAGAAGAAGCGCAGCTTAATGATCGGCGCAGGGGACGCCCCGCTCATCATCCCGAAGACGTACCACCCGCAGGAGGAGGCCTTCGTGGCCTCCGGCGCGGTCCTGCCGGTCAGCGAGTACTTCGACCTGATGCCGAACCTCAAGGACAAGGTCGCCAAGTGGAAGATGGAGCCGGAGCTCGACACGCTCCGGCAGGCCGACGGCCGCATCTACCTGCTGCCCGGCATGCACGAGAACGTCTGGGTCGACTACACCCTCGCGATGCGCATGGACATCCTGGAGGAGCTCGACCTGGAGGTCCCGAAGACCTGGGAAGAGCTCTACACCGTGCTCAAGGCCATGAAGGCCAAATATCCCGACCTGTACCCCATGACCGACCGGTTCGGCATCCCCACGCCGGGCGGCAACCTGCTCAAGCTCGTCGCCCAGGCGTACGGCACCAAGGGCGGCTGGGAGTACCAGCACGCCTTCTGGGACGCCACCGCCGGCAAGTTCGTCTACACCGGCGCCATGCCGCAGTACAAGCAGATGATCGAATATCTGCACAAGCTGGTGAGCGAGAAGCTGCTCGACCCCGAGGCCTTCACCCAGCAGGACGAGCAGGCCGACCAGAAGCTCATCTCCGGCAAGTCGTTCGTCATCAGCTGCAACGCGCAGACCCTGGTCAACGAGTTCCGTGGCCCGCTCACCAAGGCCAACCCCGACGCCAAGATCGCCAAGATCCCCGTCCCCATGGGCCCCGTCGGCGACTACAAGATCGGCACCCGGCTCGAGAACGGCGTCATGATCTCCAAGCAGGCGCTGGAGCACAAGAACTTCGTCGCCCTCATGCAGTTCGTCGACTGGCTCTGGTACTCCGACCAGGGCCTAGAGTTCGCCAAGTGGGGCGTCGAAGGCACGACGTTCACCAAGGACGCCTCCGGCGGCTACAAGCTGGCCGACGACGTCGACTTCGTCGGGCTCAACCCCGACGCCTCCAAGCACCTGCAGAAGGACTTCGGCTTCCAGAACGGCGTGTTCTCCTACGGCGGCACCACCAAGCTGCTGGAGTCCACCTTCTCCGAGGAGGAACTGGAGTTCCAGAAGGTGATGAACGCCAGGAAGGCCTGGCCGGTCGACCCGCCCCACCCGTTCAACGAGGAGGAGCGCGAGCAGGCCACGCTGTGGGAGACGCCGCTGAAGGACTTCGTCACCCAGCAGACGCTCAAGTTCATCCTCGGCGAGCGCGACCTCAGCGAATGGGACGCCTACGTCAAGGAACTGGAGGGCAATAACATGGCCTCCTACATCAACCTGGTCAACACCGCCTACGACCGGTTCAAGAAGGAACACGGCTGAGTGGAGGGCTCCCGATGAGCGACGCCACCGCGGGGCGGTTCGGCACCGGGCCGCTCTCGCGCGTCGCCGCGCTCGTCTACACGCTGCTGGTCGTCGAGCTGCTGTTCCTGCTCACCGCCGCGCCCGGGCTGGCGGCGCTCGTCCTGCTCGACCGCGACGCGGGCAACATCCCGCTGGCCGCGCTGTGCGCGCTGCCGGCGGGCCCGGCGCTGTCGGCCGCCCTCTACGCGCTGCGTCACCGGAGCTCCGACCTGACGGACCTGCGTCCCGCGGCCGCGTTCTGGCGCGGTTACCGGGGCAACGTCGCGGGGGTCCTGAAGATCTGGGCGCCGTGGCTGGCGGGGCTGGCCATCGTCGGGACGAACCTGGCGAACTTCTCGGCCGCCGGCGTTCCCGGCTGGTGGGCGGTGCTGCTCGTCGCGGTCACCGTGGCGGCGGCGCTCTGGGCCGCCGCCGCGCTGGTCATCACCTCGCTGTTCACGTTCCGGGCGGCCGACGTCGCCCGGCTGGCCTCCTACTCGCTCGTACGTTTCCCCGGCGTCACCGTGAGCAACCTCTGCCTCCTCGTGGTGGCGGCCGGCCTGACGATGGTCGCCACCGAGGCGGCGCCGACCCTGCTGGCCGCCGTGTTCGTGGCGGCGCTGCTGCGCAACAGCCGCCCGGTGATCGACGAGGTCAGGGAGAGATTCACCGCCTGACGCGCCGGCGCGTCACGGGATGCGCCGCCCCCGGGCGTCGGGCACCCCCGACTTGCGGAAGAAATACGCGTTGACCTGGTCGCGCCACTCCTCCGCGCAGCGCTGCTGCTCGTCCAGCAGCTCCTGCACCCGGGCGTGCAGCGCCGCATCCCCGGGGTCGGCCCGCTCCCACAGCCGCCGGCTCTCGGCCACCTCCTCGGCCCCCGCGAAATGGGTGTCGTAGATGTGCTGGATGACCGTGGTGCCGTCGTGCAGCACGTGCCCGTACGGGACGTGGTGGAAGAACAGCAGCAGCTCGTCGGGGCAGGTGTCAGGTGACTCGTAGACGTCGGACCACGGCCGCGGGTACTGGCCGGTGAAGCCGGTGCCGGAGGCGCGGGTGCGGTCGACGCCGACGCCGTCACGGTCGGCGAAATGGTACGTGCCCCACGGCGTGTACTCGTAGCCGTCCACGTCGGGGCCGTAGTGGTGGCCGGGACGGACCATGAACCCGACGCCCAGCGGCGCCGTGTACCGCTCGTACGTGCGCCACGAGCCGTCCATCATCGCGTGCAGCGTGCGCCGCAGCGGCCCGGGGTCGCCGCCCGCCGCCGGCGCGAACGTCAGGTCGATCCACTCGTCGAGGAGGGCGTCGGGCTCCAGCCGCGGGTCCCAGGCCAGACGGCCGAAGGCGTACAGGTTGGCCTGGGCGAGCGGATGGCCCGTCCAGTAGGCGTCGTCGCCGACGTTCGAGACCGCGACCAGGCCGCCGCCGTCGCCCGACGCGCCGGTGGCGACGTCGGCCACCGTGCGCCCGTCCGTGCCCCACGGCCCGAACCCGAGGATCTCCTTCCACATCGGCGCCAGATAGCACACGTGCCGCTGCTGGCCGGTGTACTCCTGCGTCACCTGCAACTCCACCGCCAGCCGGGTGGACGGCATGGCCGCGATCACCGGCGACACCGGCTCGCGCGTCTGGAAGTCCATCGGGCCGTGCTTCACCTGGAGGATCGCGTTGTCCCTGAACCGCCCGTCGAGCGGCGCGAAATGGTCGTGGGCCGCGCGGGCGCGATCGGTCGAGCGGTCACGCCAGTCCTGCCGGTGGTTGTAGACGAAGGCCCGCCAGTGCACCACCCCGCCGAACGGGGCCAGGGCGTCGGCGAGCGTGTTCGCGCCGTCGGCGTGGCTGCGCCCGTACGCGAACGGGCCCGGCTGCCCCTCCGAGTCGGCCTTGACGACGTAGCCGCCGAAGTCGGGGATCGTGGCGTACACGTGCTCGGTCGCGCGCGCCCACCACGCGCGCACCCGCTCGTCGAGCGGGTCGGCGGTGGGCAGCCCGCCGAGCCTGATCGGCGAGGCGAAGGTGACCGACAGGTGCACCCGGATCCCGTACGGGCGCACCTCGTCCGCGATGGCCGCCACGTCGCCGAGCCGGTCGGTCAGCAGGTGCGCCTCGGTGGCGTGCACGTTGACGTTGTTCACCGTGATGGCGTTGACCCCGGTCGCGGCCAGCAGCCGCGCGTAGGCCCGCACCCTGGCCAGGTCGCCGCGGGGGCCGCCGTCCCGCCAGTAGATCGACCCGCCGGAATAGCCGCGCTCGACCTGGCCCATCACCGGGTGCACGTCGACGTTGTCCCAGTGGTCGAGCATGCGCCGGCGCGCGGCGGGCCGGTGCCGCTCGCCGGGGCGCTCGCCGGTGAACGCCTCCTCGCCCAGCCTGACCACGTGGAAGAAGCCGTAGAGCAGGCCGGCGGGGTCGTCGGCCAGCACCACCGTGACGCCGTCGCGGCGGGAGAGCAGGTAACCCTCCTCGCCGATGGCGGAGCCGCCCTGCCCGGTCAGCACCTCACGCGCGGCGGGCGCCTGGCCGGCCGCCGCCGACAGGGCGAGCACGAGGTCGGGGGATCCCGTCCCGTCCCGCTCCAGGGCGCCGCCGTGCCGGGCACACGCCTGCTCGGCCTCCGCGCGTACGGTGCCGGTGAGGAGCCCGTCGCCGAGCACGAGGACGCGGCGCGCGCCGATCGCGCGGAACGCGCCTGGAGGAAGCCACGCGGGATGGACGCCGGTCAGGTCGGGAATGCTCACGTGTTCCTCGTGTCCGCTCGACGATGGGGTGATCTCTCGTGAATCTACCGAAAACAGATCACGTAGGACCCTTCGGCCGGCCCGCCCAGGCCTATCTGGCCAGCAGATCCCGCAGCACCCTCGTCACCTCCGCCGGGGCCTCCTCCGCCATGAAGTGCCCGCACGACACCGTCTCGTGCACCAGGTCCGGCGCCCACGCCCGCCACCGGGCGGCGGCGTCGAAGCCGAGCGCGGCACCCCAGTCCTGCTGCAGCACGGTCACCGGCATCCGCAGCCGGCTGCCCGCCCGCTGGTCGGCCAGGTCGTGCTCGATGTCGATGGTGGCCGAGGCCCGGTAGTCCGCCACGATCGAGGGGACCGCCTCGCGCGACGCCTTCAGGTACGCGGCGCGCACGTCCGCGGGGATCGCCTGCGGGTCGTTCGCCCAGACGTCCAGGAAGTGGCCGAAGAACGCGTCCGCCGAGGCGCCGATCATGGCTTCGGGCAGGCCCGGCGGCTGGGCCATCAGATAGAGGTGGAAGCCGACGGCGGCCGAGACGCCGTGCATGACGTCCCACGTGTCGAGGGTCGGCAGCACGTCCAGCGCGGCCAGGTGCGTGATCGTCCCGGGGTGGTCGAGCCCGGCCCGGACGGCGACCAGGGCGCCCCGGTCGTGGCCGGCCAGCGCGAACCGCTCATGCCCGAGCGCCCTGGCCAGCGCGACGACGTCGGCGGCCATGGTGCGCTTGGAATAGCCCTCCCCGGTGCCCGCGGGCTTGTCGCTGGCGCCGTAACCGCGCAGGTCGGGACAGATGACCGTGTGGTCGGCGGCCAGGTCGGCGGCGACGTGCCGCCACATCAGATGGGTCTGCGGAAAGCCGTGCAGCAGCACGACGGGGCTGCCCGACCCGCCCCACGCGACGTTGAGCGCCACGCCGTCGGCGACGGTGATGCGCCGCTGGGCGAACCCGGTGATCGTCGGTGTCATCTCGTCCTTCTCCTGTGTCCTGCCGTACGCCCACACCCTCCCGCCCGCCGATCAGCACCCGATCAGCGCCGGCTCAGCGGGCCTCACCAGGGTGGATACATTGGGGTGCGATGCTGCGGATAGGAGTGCTGGGCCCCTTGGAGGCCGGCGACGAGCGCGGCCCGATCGACCTCAAAGGCCCGCGGCACCGTGCCGTGCTGGCCCGGCTGCTGGTCGCCAGAGGCCGGGTCGTGCCGGTCGCCCGGCTCATCGACGACCTGTGGGAGTCCCCGGGAGAGGGCGCGCTGGGCGCCGTACAGACCTTCGTCGGCGCGCTGCGCAAGGCCATCGAGCCGGGCCGCCCGCCCCGCACGCCCGCCCGGCTGCTGGTCACGGCCGCGCCCGGCTACGCGTTGCGCGCCGCTCCCGAGACCGTGGACGCCTGGCGCTTCGAGGAGGCCCTCCCCACCTCCGCCCGCCTGATGTCCGCCGGCGAACCAGGCCAGGCCGGCCGTCTCCTGGGCGACGCACTCATGTGGTGGCGGGGGCCGGCGTACGCGGAGTTCGCCGAGCTGCCCTGGGCTCGCGGGGAGGCGGCCCGGCTGGAAGAGCTACGGCTGCTGGCCGTCGAACGCCGGGCCGAAGCGGCCCTGGCCTCAGGCCCCGCAGCGCTCGCAGCGTTCGCAGCCGAGCCGGTGCCCGATCTGGAGGCGCACGTCGCGTCCCACCCGCTGCGCGAGGACGGGTGGCGGCTGCTGGCGCTGGCCCTGTATCGCACGGGTCGTCAGGGCGACGCCCTCGCCACCCTCCGCCGTGCCCGCCGGGTCCTGCGCGACGAGCTCGGCGTGGATCCTGGACCGGAACTGCGCGCCCTGGAATCCGACATCCTCGCTCAAGCTCCCCACCTGACACCTCTGCGGGGCCCAGCCGTCCTGATCTCGGACCGCCCCACGGGTGTGGCCGGCCACCCGTTCGTGGGGCGTGCTCGTGAGCTGGCCGAGCTGGAGCGGGCGGCGGCGACCGTCGCGGCGGTCGGCCAGTCCGGGCTGGCGCTGGTGTCGGGGGAGGCGGGCGCGGGCAAGACGGCCCTGGCCAGGGCGCTCACCCGGCGCCTCTCGCAGGCGGGATGGACTGTCGCGTGGGGCGCGAGCCCGGAACCGCCGGGCGCCCCGGCAGCCTGGCCATGGACACAGATACGCTCCCGTCTCCCCTCCCGCACCGAAGACACCGCCCCGGGAGGAAAGGACGCCGTGACGGACACCCCGATGGTGCCCGTCCCCGAGGGCGTCCTCGTGCCCACGGCCGCGCAACCGGCTGACGAGGACGACGAGGCCGCCGGGGAGGATCCCGTCACGGCGCGGTTCCGGCGGCAGCGGGTGATCGGCGCCCACCTGGCCGCCGTCTCCGCGAACGGCCCGGTCCTGCTGGTCTTCGACGACCTGCACTGGGCGGACGAGGAGACCCTCGCCCTCGTGACCGCGCCGGCCACCGACCTCGACGTCGGCCCCGTACTGATCGTCGGCACCTACCGCTCGACCGAGATCTCCGCCGGACTGGCGCAGACGCTGGGCCGCGCCGCCCGGGCCGAGCCCGCCAGGATTTATCTGGGCGGCCTCACCGAGCCCCAGGTGCGCGAACTGGTGCGCGCCGTCACCCGCCGGGAGCCCTCGGCGGAGAGCACGCGCACGATCCACACGCGCAGCGGGGGCAACCCGTTCTTCGTACGGGAACTCACCCGGGTCTGGGAGAGCGACGGCGACGCGGCCCTGCGGTCCGTGCCCGCGGGCGTTCGCGACGTCATCCGCCACCGTCTGGCCGCGCTCTCCGAGACCGCGCGCACCCACCTGCGTCAGGCGGCCGTCATCGGCAGCGAGCCCGGCCTCGACGTGCTGATCGGGCTCGCCGGCGACGAGGAGCGCGTCCTCGCCTCCGTCGAGGAAGGCATGGGCGCAGGTTTCCTGGTCGACGGCGACGCCGACCGCCTGTGTTTCGCCCACGCCCTGGTGCAGGAGAGCCTGTACGCCGACGTCGCGAGCCCGCGCCGGGCCCGATGGCATGCCTCCGTGGCCGCGATCGTCGAGCGGACGAGCCCCGGCGACGTGGAGGCCATCGCCCACCACCTGCTCAAGGCCGGAGGCCGCGCTGCCCCGGCCCGCACCGCGCACTACGCGCGTGCCGCCGCCATGCGCTCGGAGCACCGGTTCGCGCCGCGCGAGGCGGCCAGGCTGTGGCGGGCGACGATCGAAGCCCTGGACCGCGCGGGCGGGGCGGCTCCTCAGCGCGACGGCGGCGCCCGTGAACGGCTGGAGGCGGTCATGGGGATGGTGCGGGCGCTGGCGGTGACCGGTGACCTGCGGGAGGCCAGACGGCACCGCGCCGAGGCGGCCGGAGCGGCCGAGGAGCTCGGGGATCCCGTGCCGGCCGCGCACGTGATCGGCGCGTTCGACGTGCCCGCGATCTGGACGACGAACGACGACGAGGCCCTGTCCGCCCGCCTCGTCGCGGCCGCCGAACGCACGCTGGCCGCCCTTTCACCGGGCGATGACGCCGAGCGCGCCCGCCTGCTGATCACTGTGGCGATGGAACGCCGGGCCGACCCGGGACCGCGGGGGGACCAGGCGGCGCGCGAGGCGGAGGACATCGCTCGCAGGCTGGGCGACCCCGTGCTGCTGGCGTGCGCGCTCAACGGCCGCTACCTGCAGACCTTCCAGCGGGCGGGCCTCGCCCCGCAGCGTGCCCGGTTCGGCGAGGAACTCGTCGACCTGGCCGCCCGCCACGACGGCCTGGTGACGTTCGAGGTGCTGGGGCACCTGATCCTCGTCCAGTGCAGCGCCGCGCTCGCCGACCTGCGGGCCGCGGACCGGCACGCCGCCGCGGCCGGCCGGCTCGCCGACCGCCACGACCTGCCGCTCGTGGGTGTCCTCACCGCCTGGTACGCCGCACTCCGGTTGGCGGTCACCGGCCGCGAGGACGAGGCGCGCACCGCCTACCGCGCGGCGGCGACCCGGCTCTCGGGTGCCGGGATGCCCGGAATGGAAGCGGGCCTCCTCCCGCTCGCCCTGCTCTGCCTGGACGCCTCCACCACCATGCCGTCCCGCGTGAGCGCCGCCGATCACGGGCCGTACGAAAGCTGGGCCCGGCCGCTGGCCCTGCTCGCCCGTGGCGAGCGCGACCGGGCGATCGCCGCCGCGCGCGCCGTCCCCGGCTCCCCGCGCGACCTGCTCTTCGAGGCCAGGAGCTGCCTGCACGCCCTCGCCGCGATCGAGACCGGCGACAGGCCCGCGATGGAACGTGTCTACAGCCGGCTGCTCCCCGCCCGGGGAGAGCTCGCCGGAGCCGGCACCGGCCTGCTCACGCTCGGCCCCGTCGCGCAATTCCTCGGCCGGCTGGCCGGCGCGCTCGGGCGGCCAGACGCCGCCGCGCAGCACTACCGGCAGGCGGGCGTGCTGGCCGCCAGGGCGGGGGCGCCGCACTGGATCGCCGCGGCTCGCGACGCGCTGCGCGGGCTCGGCGAACGGCCGGACTGACCTCTACGCCGTGATCCCACCGGCCCGGCGCCGGGCCCGGCGGGCCGCTCGCGGAGCCGCACCTCCGGTCAGAGAATCTGGCCGGAGGCGAAGGCATGGCTGCGGCGCACCAGCTCCCACACCGTCTCCAGTTCGCCGCCGTCGCGCGGGCCGTACACCATGATCAGGGTCGGCGGGCAGCGGCCCTCGACCACCAGCGGGTGGAATTCGCCCCAGCCCCGCGCCACGGCCTCGGCCGCCTCACGTTCGGGCAGCAGCAGGTGCAGGCTCCCGTCGAACGGGCCGTGCAGGTGGGCGAACTCGGTGCTGTCGCGCACGAACGCCGTGGCCGGCCCGAGCGCGTGCTCGGGGTCGAGGTGCAGCGCGCGTGTCTCCGGCAGGGAGACGACGCTGGCGCCGGTGTGCGTACGTGGCCGAGCCCGGCCATCCGCCGCCACAACTCCTCCTGCAACTCCACCGGCGCGATCTGGTCGAGCTGCTGGTGCGGGATCTCGGGGTAGGTGCCGGGACGTTCACCGCACCGCTCCCGCAGCGCGTACGGAACGGAAATCTCTGTCTCTTGCGTGCTCACACTAGGTCATCATACATACACGGAAAGTAGTGATATGTCTGGCGGTAGGTCACGCCGTGATGCCCGACCCCGTCAGGTAGTGCTGCACCACCGGGCCGATCTCCCGCACCAGGGTCTCGGTGTCGGCCTCCACCATGGGCGGAAATCGCAGGACATATCGGGTGAGCGCCAGCCCCAGAAGTTGCGTGCTGACCAGCCCCGCCCGGTGCTCCGCGTCGCCGGCCCCCGTCAGCCGGGCCACCTGCGCGGCGATCTGACCGGCGAACACCTCGCGCATGCGCTCGGCGGCCATGGGGTTGGTGCTGGCGGAGCGGAGCAGCAGGATCAGCACGTCGTCGGACAGGTCGCCCTCCCAGCGCGCCAGGAAATGGCGTACGAGCAGCTCGCCCAGCCGGTCGAGCGGCGGCCGCTGCTCGACCTGGTCGAGCCGCAGGTCGACGTCGACGGCGGCGCTGAACAGCCCGGCCTTGCTCCCGTAGTAGCGCATGACCATCGACGGGTCGACGCCCACCCGCTCGGCGACGGCCCTGATCGTCATGCCCTCGAAGCCCCGCTCGACGAGCAGCTTCCTGGCGGCCGTGAGGATGGAGGTCCGGGTGGCGGCCGACCGTTCGGTGAAAGCCATGACAACAATTGTAGGCCAACACTCGTATGCTTTTCACCGTCGATCGCCGGGCGTACCGCCGGGATGAAAGTTTCACCGGCGGAAGCCGCAGGTCGGCGAGCGTGCTTGCAGAAGTCCCGTTGACGGTGGCTCCCGGACGTGCGATCAAAGCTCGAACAGCGACGACCGGCCTGCGAATAAGGCGGGCCTCCCAACGAACTCAGCCGGACCGGCGGCGTCGCACCCGCCGGGAAAGCGCTTACCGCAGAAGGAGGAACGACCGTGAACCGAACCCCCCGCTCCAGGCGATGGCGCCGGCCGCCGGCGACCCTCGCCGCCATGCTCACGGCCATGCTGACGGCCATGCTCACGGCCGTCGTGGGCGCCATTGCCGTGACTCCGCTCCCCGCGCAGGCGGCCTCCGTCGACACCGGCGCGTGGTACGTGCTGGTCAACCGGCACAGCGGCAAGGCCCTCGACCTGTACGACTTCGCGACCGCCGACGGCGCGCCGATCGTGCAGTGGGCCCGCAACGACGGCAACCAGCAGCAGTGGCAATTCGTCAGCTCCGGCGACGGCTACTACCGGCTCAAATCGCGCCACAGCGGCAAGGTGCTGGACGTCTACGAATGGTCTTCCGAGGGCGGCGCGCAGATCGTCCAGTGGGCCGACCTGAACGGCGCCAACCAGCAGTTCCGCCTGGCCGACTCCGACGGCGGCCACGTGCGGCTGATCAACCGCAACAGCGGCAAGGCCCTGGAGGTCTGGGAGTGGGCCACCGGCGACGGCGCCAGGATCTCCCAGTGGGACGACCTCGGCGGCGCCAACCAGCAGTGGCGGCTCGTCAAGCTGGGCGGGGGAGACGGTGGCGGCGATGGCGAGTGGCCCTCCGACACCGGCAGCGTGCACATCACCGAGACCCGTGACGTCGGCACGTTCTTCGACGGCGGCATGAAGCGCTACTACGGCATCGGCGACGGCGGCCAGGGCGAGAGCCAGGACCCGATGTTCGTGGTGGACAACGGCGGCACCATCCAGAACGTCATCATCGACGCCCCGGCCGGCGACGGCATCCACTGCGAGGGCTCGTGCACGATCCGTAACGTGTGGTGGAACGACGTGGGGGAGGACGCCGCGACGTTCAGGTCGTCCAGCTCGTCGGCCACGTACCTGGTGGACGGCGGCGGCGCCAGGTCCGCCTCCGACAAGGTGTTCCAGCACAACGGGGCCGGGACGCTGACCATCAGGGACTTCCAGGTGCACAACGCGGGCAAGCTCTACCGCGCCTGCGGCAACTGCTCCACCTCCTACCGGCGCCACGTGGTCATGGACGGCGTCACGGCCCGCTCCACCGACGTGCTGGCAGGCATCAACACGAACTGGGGCGACACGGCCCGTTTCAGCAGGATCACGGTGTACGGCGACGACACCACGATCTGCGAGAAGTACCGGGGCGTTCCGAAGGGTGACGAACCGGAGAAGATCGGCGAGGGCGCCGACGGCGTGAACTGCCTCTACTCCTCCTCCGACATCACCTGGCGCTAGCTCTCGCGGGACCCCGGCCATCAACGCTCCGGCGGAGCCACCCTGTCCCACGTGCCCTGCCCCACGTGCTCGTCACGGGCGTTCGGGGCTTCGCCGCTTGGCGGGCGGCGAGCTCCAGCGCCCGTGGAACTTCGTCGCCCAAGGGCTCGGACGGTTCCTGTACGCCGGAGTGGGCGTCCTCGGCGAGCACCGGCTCACCGGATCACGAACCGGCCGGTGTCGTGGCGCGGCCTGCCCGGCGGGGCTAAGGTCGTGACGTGAGGGATGACGAGCAGGGAAACCTGGTCACAGGGGTCGGGGTGATCGACCGGGCGGTGGCCATCCTCGACACCGTCGAGCGCACCCCGATGGGCGCCAGCGAGCTGGCCCGCCACCTTGGCCTGTCCGTCCCGACCGCGCAGCGGCTGGCCGCGTCCATGGTCAAGCACGGGTTGCTGCGGCGCGACCGGCACGGGCGCTACCACGTAGGGAGGCGCTTCACCTCCTCGGGGCTGATCACGGTCGCCGGACCGGTGCTCGACGACCTGCGGGCGCGCACGGGCGAGACGGCGGCCGTCTGGGTGCGCCGCGGCGAGCACCGGCTCTGCGTGGCCTGCGCGGAGTCCGAGGCCGAGCTGCGCGCCTCTCTTCCCGTCGGCTCGCGCGTGCCGCTGGCGGGGCGCGGCTCGGCGGCGCGCATCCTGGAGGCCGGTGACCCGCCGGACCCCGCGCATCCCGAGCGGCGCTGGCTCGAAAGCGTCTCCGAGCGCATGCTGGGGCTGAGTTCGGTCAGCGCGCCCGTCCGGCTCAACGACGAGGTGGTGGCGGCCCTGTGCCTGTCCGCCCCGCTGTCAAGGGTCGACAAGGAAGGGCCCGGCCACCAGTACGGCGACCTCGTCGTGGCGGGCGCCGAGCGCATCGAGAAGCTCATCATGTCCGTCTGACGCGGGCCGGCCTCTCACCGACGTGCCCGTGTCCGGCCGGGCGTACCGCTCAGGCGAGTGTGTGGGCGATGTGGCGGGTCGACCGGTAGAGATCGCGGTAGAGGCGGTAGAGCCGGTCGTAGTCACCGGCCGCGCCGGGATCGGGCTCGACCGTGGCGACGGCCGGGTTCCACCCCTCGCTCGCCACGCCGCACGCCCGGGCGGCCAGTATGGCGTCGCCGTACGCGGCTCCGACCGTGTGCGCGGGCAGCACCTGCGGTTGTTGCAGCACGTCCGACACGATCCGGGTCCACAACCCGCCCTGCGTGCCGCCGCCGACCGCCACCAACCGCCCGCCCGTCCCGCCTGCGGCCCGCATCGTCTCCAGGTTGTGCCGCACGCCGAAGGCCGTGGCCTCCAGCGCCGCACGGTAGAGGTGGCCGCGCCCGTGCCGCAGGGTCATCCCGATCAGGGTGCCGCGCGCGTCCGGGTCGAAAAGGGGCGTGCGCTCCCCGGCGAAGTACGGCAACATGAGCAGACCCTCCGCGCCACGCCCGATGGCGGCGGCCTCGGCGGTGAGGTCCTCGAACGACGCGCCGGTCAGGTCGCGCAGCCACCCGGTGATCGCCCCGGAGGTGGCCATCCCCGCCGCCAGGTTGTACGTCCCCGGCGCGATCCCCACCGTGCCCCACAGGTGCGGCGAGGCGGCTCGGGCGGCGAGCACTTCGACGAGGAACATCGTGGTCCCGTACATCAGCATCACGTCGCCCGGCGCGGTGACGCCCGCGCTGCACGCCTCCGCCCAGGCGTCGATGGTCCCGGCGACCACCGGGATGCCGGCGGGCAGCCCGGTGTCCGCCGCGGCGGCGGCCGTGACCGTGCCGGCGACCTCCCCGCTCCAGGCCAGTTCGGGCAGTTCGAGGCCCGGCGCGAGGTCGTCCGCCCACTCGGTGATCCACGTGTGGGTGCGGGTGTCGTAGAGGGGCGTGCACTGGCTGGCCGCGTGGTGGTCGAGCACGTACGCGCCGGTCAGCCGGTACGTCAGCCACGAGTGCGCCATGAAGATCCGCCGGGTGCGTTCCCACACGCCGGGCTCGTGGGTCCGCAGCCACTCCAGTTTCGGCCCGGCCGCCTGCGAGGTGAGCGGCGACCCGCACCTGTCCATGATCGCGGCTTCGCCGTAGCGCTCGGTCTGGGCGGCGATCTCGGCGGTGGCGCGGGTGTCCACGCCGTACAGGATGGCGGGCCGCAGCGGCGTGCTTGCGGCGTCGCAGGGCAGCACGCACGGCCCGATGCCGCTGATCCCGACGGCGGAGACGCCGGGGCGGGCCAGTTCACGGGTGATGGCCAGGAAGTCGGCGTGCCAGATCGTGTCCGCGTCGTGCTCGAACCAGCCGGGCCTGGGCGTGGCGGTGCGGTGCTCGCGGACCGCCGTGGCCGCCACCGTCCCGTCGGGCGTCACCAGCACACCCTTGGAGCTGGAGGTGCCGATGTCGATGCCGAGGAACATTCAGCCCTGCCCGGACAGGTCGTACTTCTTGTAGAGCTCGGCCGCGTTGTCCTTGGTGACCTGCGTGGTGCCGAGCACCTGCTTCTTGTCCACCTTCTCGCCGTGGAGAATCTTGTTGACGGTCTCGGCCGCCTCCTCCGCGCCCGTCGGGTAGATGAACGTGGCCGAGAGCTGGCCGAGCTGCACGGCGCGGATGCCGCCGTCGGGGATGGCCAGCCCGTCGATGCCGACGAACTTGATCTGCCCGGCCTTGCCGGCGGCCTGGGCCGCCAGGTAGGCGCCCAGCGCCATGGGGTCGTTGTGCCCGTACACGAGGTCGATCTTCTCGTGCTGGGCCAGCCACTGCTGCATGATCGGGGTGGCCTGTTCCTTCAGCCACTTGCCCTCGCGGTCGGCGATGATCTTGATTTTGGGGTTGGCCGCGATGGCCTCGCGGAAGCCCTTGTCGCGGTCGATCTGCGGCTGGTTGGACATGATGCCGCGCAGTTCGACGATGTTGCCGCCATCGGGCAGCAGCTTGACCGCCTCCTCGCCCGCCTTCTTGCCGATGAGCACGTTGTCGCCGCCGATGAAGGCGGTGTAGCAGTCGGTGTTCACCGTGCGGTCGAGGATGATGACGGGGATGCCGGCCTGGCACGCCTGCTCGACGGCCGCCGTCAGCGGCGCGGGCTCGGTGGGCGAGACGATGAGCGCGTCGACCTTCTGCGTGACGAAGTTCTGGACCTGGGAGACCTGCGTGGCGCTCGACTGCTTCGCGTCGGCGATCGGCAGCAGCTCGATGTCCGGATATTTCTTCATATAGTGCTGCAGTTGCAGGTTGAGCTGCGCCCGGTACGGCTCGGCGTTGTTCGACTGCGAGTAACCGACGACGAACGTCTTCTTCGCACCGCCGTCCGCCGGCGTGGACGGGCCGGGCGCCTTGGACGCGCACGCCGCGGCGAGAACCGCGCAGAGCGCGACGGTGATGGCCTTCTTCACGATCGAGACCCTCCTCGGAAGAACTTGAAGAGATCGGGACGCTGCAGGACCACCGCCACGACGACGATCAGGCCCTTGATGACGAGCTGCCAGTTGTCGCTGACCGCGTTGAGCCCCAGCACGTTGTCCAGCAGCGTCAGGATGAGGGCGCCGACGAACGTGCCCGCGATGGTGCCCTTGCCGCCCGCCAGCGACGCGCCGCCGATGACCGCGGCCGCGATGGCGTCCAGCTCGTACGACTGCCCGGCCTGCGGATCGGCAGAGGCGCTGTAGGCGGCGTCGATGGGCCCGGCGAACCCCGCGAGCATGCCCGACAGCGTGAACACCGCGATCGTGATCGCCGTGACGTTGACACCGGACAGGCGGGCCGCGGTGGGGTTGCCGCCGACCGCGTACACGTGCCGGCCGAACCGGGTCTTCGTCAATATCAGGTGGAAGACCACGCAGACCACGATGAAGGCCAGCACCGGATAGTAGATCCGGTCGAACAGGTTGTGCCCCGGCGTGCCGAACAGCTGGAAAGCCTCCGCCTGCGGCGTCAGCTTCCCGTCGGGCCCCGCGATCTGGGTGCCGACGCTGACGTTGTCGCTGACCTGCCGGTCCAGGCCGCGTACGACGGACAGCATGGCCAGCGTCATGACGAACGACTGGATGCGCAGCCAGGCCGTGCCCGCGCCGTTGAGGAAGCCGAAGAACCCGCCCACCACCATGCAGATCGGCACGATCTGCCACGGCTCCAGGGAGTACTTCGACAACATCATCGCCGCCGTCATCGAGGCGATGCCGAGCAGCGAACCGACCGACAGGTCGATGCCGCCGGTGAGGATCACCAGCGTGACGCCGACGGCCAGGATGCCGCGCGAGGCGAAGGCGCCGACCGCGTTGGTGAGGTTCGTCTCGTTGAGGAAGACCTCGCCCTTCGTCGCGATCCCGACCGCGAGGATCAGCACCAGGCCGATGTAGGCCTGCGCCGCGCCGAGTGCGGAGAGCGTGCGCCGCAGCCGGTTCTCGCCCGGAGCCTGAGCGGGTGGGGGAGGCTCGGTCGTGGTCGTCATAGGGTCGTCACCTTGTGTCGTGCCATGGCGGCTTCGAGAATCGCCTCCTGCGTGGGCCGCTGCTCCCGCGAGAACTCGGCGGTGATCCGGCCCTCGCACAACACGAGGATCCGGTCGCACATGGCGAGCAGTTCGGGCAGCTCCGAGGAGGCCACCAGCACGCCCTTGCCGCCGGCGGCCAGCGAGGACATCAGCGCGTGGATCTCCGCCTTGGCCCCCACGTCGATCCCGCGGGTGGGCTCGTCCATGAGGATCAGCGACGGCGAGGTCAGCAGCCACTTGGCCAGCACGACCTTCTGCTGGTTGCCGCCGGACAGGTTCCCGACGGTGAACCGGATGCCGGGCGCCTTGACGCGCAGCTCGTTCACCTGCCGCTCGACGGCCCTGTGCTCGCGGCGGGCGTCCACCGTCCCGAAGCGCAGGAACCGCCCGAGCGAGGGCAGACCGGCGTTGAAGGCGATGCTGGCGCTCAGTACCAGGCTCTGCGCCTTCCGGTCCTCGGCGACCAGGGCGACGCCGCGCCGGATCGCGGCCTTGGGGCTTCGCGGGCGGTAGGGCCGGCCGCCCAGGCTCATCGAGCCCGCGGCCGCCCGGTGCAGGCCGAAGAGCGATTCCAGCAGCTCGCTGCGGCCCGCGCCCATCAGGCCGGCCACGCCGACGATCTCGCCCGCCCGCACGGACAGGCTGATCCTCCGCAGCGGGGTACGCCCTGAGCCAGGCTCGCCCGGCACCGACAACCCCTCGACCTTCAGCAGCTCCTCGCCGCTCCCGCCGCCGTCCGCCCGCGGGAACAGCTCGCCCAGCGGGCGGCCGACCATCATCTGGATCAGCTCGTCGCGGTCGACCTCCGAGCGCTCGCCGATGTAGGCGCCGTCACGCAGCACCACCACCCGGTCCGCGATCTCCTCCAGCTCCTCCAGCCGGTGCGAGATGTAGATGACGGCCACGCCGCGGTCGGTCAGGTCGCGGATGACCGTGTACAGCCGCCGCACCTCCGCGTCGGCCAGGGCCGAGGTCGGCTCGTCCATGACCAGGACGCGCACGTTCTGCGACAGCGCCTTGGCCACCTCGATGAGCTGGCGTTCGGCGATCTTGCACTGCTTGATGAGCCGGCGCGGCGACAGGTCGAGGCCGAGACCGCGCAGCAGCTCCGCGGTCCGCGCCTCCATGGCCTTCCTGTCGAGGATCGCGCGTTCCCTGCCGAGGAAGATGTTGTCGGCGATGGACAGCTCCGGCACGAGGTTGAGCTCCTGGTGGATCATCGCGATCCCGTGCCGGCGCGCGTCCTTGGGCGAGTGGATGTGCGCCACCCGCCCGCCGATCTCGATCTCGCCCTCGTAGTCCTTGAACACGCCGGCCAGGATGTTCATCAGCGTCGACTTGCCGGCGCCGTTCTCTCCGAGGAGGGCCACCACCTCGCCCTCCGCCACGGTGAGCGAGACCCCGTCGAGGGCCCGCACACCGGGGAAGGACTTGCCGATGGCCCGCATCGCCAGCACGGTCACCGCAGGCTCCAGGCGGTGTAGGAGGCGGCCGACCAGGGCGTCCTCGGCGTGAGCCGGACCGTGATCTCGCCTTCGCCCCGGGTCGCGCTCGCCGGGATCTGGTAGGTGTCCTCCAGCCACCTGCGGTTGTCGTTGCCGAGCGGCTGCACCCAGTCGGGCAGCCGGCGTCCGTTGACGGTGACCTCGGCGCGCTGGCCGGCGAGGCTCTGGTCGCTCGTACGCCGCAGCTCGACGCCGTGGTTGCCGCGCTCGATGCGCAGCCGGAAGGTGAGCGGCCGCTCGGTGACGCGCTGGGTGGCCTTCATCGTGTCCGCGTTGTCCAGGTCGCCCTCGAACGCGGACTCCAGCGTCGTGACCTCGCCCTCGCCGGTGTAGCGGTGCGCCCGCTCGCTGGCCGGGTCGCCGACCGTCAGCGCGTCGGTCCGCCTGGCGGAGGCCCTGCCCGAGCCGTACCAGTAGGCGGTGGAGGAGTAGACACCCTCGACGTTGTTGGTCCAGCCGTGCTCGATGTCGAACGTGATCGAGCTGCCGAACGGCACCGCGTCGCCGATCATCAGCCGGTAGGCGCTGGTGCAGTCGCTTTCGCCGGGGCAGCCGGTGGCGGGGGCCAGGTGCACGGGATTGCCGTGGAAGGGGGTGTTGAAGGTCTCCCGGTTGAAGTACCAGCCCGCCTGGTAGAAGTCCTCGCTGCCGGTGCCGTGGATCTGCGGGGTACGCGAGCCGTCCACGTGGACGCGCTCGTCGCCTTCGAGGTAGTTGCGGTTGGTCGGGCCGCGCATGGTGTGGCTGACGCCGACGAACTTGCCCTGGCCGGTGGCCTTGAGAAAGGGCCAGCTCTTGCCGGGCGTGGTGGCGCCGGCATGCGACTGCGCACCGAAATAACCGACATTTCCTGCCATGGGGCGGTGGGCCGACGTGACCGACGCCTCTCCCTCGACGGCCCGGCCCGAGCCGTTGTGCAGTTCGACCGTCGCGCCCTTCCGGTACGGCATGGGCCACCAGGCCGACATCGTGCTCGTCCCGGCGTCGACGGCGTACATCAGCGACCTGACCGGCATCATGGCGTGCCCGCTGCCGAAGAACTCGCCGACCGGCGCGTCCACGGTGCGCTCGCCGTCGAAGGTGATCCTCAGCCGCAGCTTCTGCAGCACCTCCTGCGCGGCCTTGACCCTGGCGAGTTGCTCCTCCTCCATCGGGAAGGCGAAGGTCCGCTCACCCTGCCAGGTCTGCCCGGTGATCGTGTAGCCGTGCGCCGCCTCGTCCGCCGCGTCACCGACGTCCACGGTGTCCGTGCGCTCGCCGCCGCTGTCCACCCAGTACGTGAACTCGTTGTAGTCGAGGTCCGACGAGTGGAACACGTTCTTGACGGTGATCTTCGACTTGCCCTGGGTCGCGCTCGCCGGCAGGTCGACGGACTCCTCGGCCCACATCCCCGAGGCGCCGGTCGTGCTCGGCGGCCACTGGGCCACCTCCTCGCCGTCCACCAGCACCTTGGCGACCTGCTTGCCGATGGCCGGGTCGATGCGCCGGGTCAGCCGCACCCCGTCGTTGCCGGGGTCGATCGCGACCGTGAACGCGCTGGAGCCTCCCTTGCCGAACGCCCGCCCCTCGTCGGCCTCGGTCTCGGGCAGCACCTGCTCGGCCTGGGGCAGCCGCAACCTGATCTGCGACAGCAGGCCGGAGCCCCGCGTCCTCGCGAGCCGTATCGACCTGCCGGGGGCCAGGTCGATCGCGGTGTCCTGCGTGCGCGCGCCCGGGAGCGCGGGCTTGGGGTCGCCGCCGGCCTTGAGCCGGTCGATGACGTCGCGCGCCTGGTCGGACGGGTCGAACGTGCGCACGCCCTCGGCGTCGGCGAACGTGCGGTAGGAGACGTGGTAGAAGAGCGGGTTGTGCTCGGTGGTGATGCGCATCGACGTGCGGTACGGCATCGGCACCTCGACGTAGACGCCGCCGGAGCTCTGGTCGGCGTTGCCCACGAGCGGATAGGTGAACGGCGCCCCGAGTTCGCCGTTCACCAGGTCCTGCAGACTCGCCTCGACGACCTTGCGGCCGTCGAGCTCGATGGTGATCGTGCCGGTCCTGGTGACGTCGCCGCCGTCCCTGGTGAACCAGAGGGCCTGCACCTCGCCGGCGCCGGTGTGCTCGGCGATCACGCAGCCGCTCTCCGAGGTGCTCAGGCACGAGTACGTGCCCTCGAACCCGTCGTTGTTGTCGGCCGTGCGGTCGAAGCTGGAGAACTGCTTGGTCTGTACGCCGGTCGTCAGCTCCGGCAGCCGGTCGAGCCGCCGGTAGATCTCCCACCCGACCGGTCCCTTGCCCGTCGCCGGCTGCGCCTGCGCGGGTGCCGCTAACGCCCCGGCCGCCAGGACGGCCGCCAGCAGAACCTTGTCAAGCCGCATCGCCGAACCCCTCGAACTCGACACCCAGCTGGGTGCAGACCGCCCGCAGCTCGGCGACGTGGTCGCCGGGCACCGCGTGGATGTGGTTGGAGCCGAACCGCCCGAGGAACTCGGTGGCCGGCACGTGCAGCCTGGTGAACGCATGCGGCCACTCGAACGTCGACTGCCTGGCCATGGCCTCGTTCGTGGCGTCGTCGTACAGCTCGAAGTCGCCGCGCATCACGTGCATGCGGTAGCGGCCGTCCCTGCGGGTCAGCCGGGCGAACGTGGCGGCGCCGGGCGCGGCCAGATGGTGCACGCTGGCGCCGCCGGCCGGGAAGAAGAACACCTCCGGGTGGAAGTGGGTCTTCGCCAGGTTCTCGGCGGGGTCGTCGGAGCGGGCTGCGTACCAGGTGGCGTGCTGACCGGAGTTGCACAGGTCCCACACGTCCTTGTCGGCGTGGTAGTGGCGCACGTCGGCGAACAGGACCGGGTCGCCGCTCAGCAGCTTGAGAATCTGCATGCTCAGCGCGCCGTCCATGTCGGCCTCGGTCGCGCAGACGTGGGTCTCCTTCGGCCCCTCCCAGTCGTAGGGGTCGTTGAGGAAGGCCTCGGCGATGTCCATCGTGCAGAAGTGGGTGGTCAGCTCGGGCTGGCCCTTGATGCCGGAGAAGTCCAGCCGCCACTCGTCGATGAGCTCGCGCATCGCGTAGTACGTACGGATCTGACGTTCGAGCAGGTCAGGTGTGAGCTGTTTGCCGTCGTAGTGGACGTTGCCCTTGGTCTCGAGCCATGCGCGGGCCTCCTTCACTCGGGTCTGCGACGCGTTCTCGCTGCGGCGTACGATCTCCCACTGGTCGATCTCCTCGACGTCCACGCCGAAGGTGCGCATCCACTGGTCGGTGTTGGCGACGGCGGTGTACATGCCCATGGGCCGGCCGCCGATCCGGCCGAACGTCGATCCGCGCAGCCCCTGGACGGCCCGGGCGGCGCGCACCTCGGTCAGCACCCGGTTCCGCACGGCGAGGTCCTCGATGTCGCCCCAGGCCCGCGCGTGCACCCGGCCGATCTGGTCGAGACCGCCGCCGCCGGCCAGCATGCCGACCATGCCGGGCTGGGCGGGGTCGATGTTGGCCATGAGCAGCAGCGGGCCGGCGGTGGCCTCGGCGGCGAGCATCGTGAAATGCGGGAAGGCCCAGACCGCGTAGTTGAAGATCGTCAGGTCGGGCCGCCGGTCCGCCAGCCAGCGGGCCTGCGAGGTGGCCAGCTCGCTGGTCCACACGATCTCCGGAGCCACGATCACCTCGTGCCCCTCCTTGCGCAACGCCTCCGCCAGGGCGGTGGTGGCGGTGCCGATGTGATCCACGAGATCGCGGGCGACGAAGTCACGTCCGTCCGAGATGCTCAGCACTCCGATACGTGCCACGGGTGTTTGACCTCCAGGTTCGGAAATCGATTGCTCGGAAATCGATTTCCACCCAAGCTAGATCGCACCCTGGGGGTCGTCAATGCCGCTTCACGTCACAGAATGACAACAGTGAAGGCCGGTGTCGGAAGCCGCGTTCTGGTAGCGCTACCACGTACGAGCGGCAGGGTGAGCGAAGGGGCTCGGGAGGTTCAGCAGGCGCGGGGGCTGGAGCTCTCACGGGGGTGCAGCTCGGTCTGCAGCACCATCCGGGCGGCCGGTCTGGCCGGGTTGTCGATGCGGTCGGCGAGCAGCTGCGCGGCCGCCCGCCCCAGCTCGTACGTGGGCTGCCGCACCGTGCTCAGCCCTGGCCTGAACAGCCGCGCCCAGGGGATGTCGTCGAACCCGATGACGCCGACCTGCGCGGGGATGGCCACGCCGCGCTCCGTGAGGCACTCCACGGCCCCCACGGTCATCAGGTTGTTGGCCGCGAACACCGCGTCGATCTCCACCCCCTCGTCCAGGAGCGCCGCCATGGCCGAGTAACCGCCTTCCTCGCGGAAGTCGGCGTGGCGGACCAGGGAACGGTCCGACGGCAGCCCGAAGGCGCGCAGCGCCCGCTGGTAGCCGCGCAGCCGCCGCATCGCCGTGGACATCCGGCGGGGGCCGGTGATGCAGGCGATGCGGCGGTAGCCCGACTCCAGCAGGTGGGCCGTGGCCATCTCCGCGCCCTTCTCGTTGTCCACGAGCACGGCGTCGACCTCGGTCTCGGTCAGCTCGCGGTCGATGGTCACCACGGCGGTGCCCGCGGCGACCAGGGCGCTGATGTCGGTGGAGTCGTCGGCGGGGGAGATGATCACGCCGGCCATGTTGTCGGCCAGCGCCACCGCGATGTACTCCGCCTCCCTGGCGCGGTTCTCGTCGGTGTTGCACAACACGACCGAGTAGCCGAACTGCCGCCCGCCGTCCTCCACCCCGCGCACCAGCGAGGTGAAGAACGGGTTGCCCACGTCGGAGATGAGCACCGCCCACAGCGTGGTCTGCCGGCGCCTGAGGTTGCGCGCGACGCCGTTGGGCCGGTAGCCCAGCTCCCTGACGGCGGCGTGCACGCGGGCCGCGAGCTCGGGGTTGACCGTGGAACGGCCGTTGAGCACGCGGGAGACCGTCGCGGCGGAGACACCGGCATGTCGCGCGACATCTTGGATTTTGAGCAACCTCGTCCCATCTCGTGGCAGGCAAGTCCCGCTCGTGGCAGGCAAGTCCCGGCGGCTGTGCTACGGCAGTCTAGCGCGGGCCTTGGAAATCGATTACTACTGGGGTGGGAACGGAACCCGCTGCTCGACGGGCGCGATCCCGAACGGCTTGTGCGGCAGCGTCTGGTACCAGTAGGCCACCGACGTGTAGTCGTCCGAGCGCTTGTTGGCATGGCCGTGCTCGATCGTCACCTTGATCGACTCGGTGAACGTGATCGGGTCCTCCACGTGGAAGCGGTAGAGCGAGATCTCGCCGCTCCAGTTGTCGCCGCCGGGCATGGTGATGCCGTGGTACGGGGCGTGGTAGGTCTGCGTCGGGCACCAGGCGGTGTTGAAGTAGTCCTCGGTCCCGGTGCCGTGCAACGACGGCGGGAACGGCTCCCCGTCGATGAAGATCATGTCGTCGCCCTCGCCGTACCAGTTCCAGTCGCTGGTCTCGCGCAGGTTGCGGACGTTGAGCACGCAGCCCACGTAGTGGCCGCGCCCCTCGGCGTCCAGGATGACGTAGTTGCCGTCACCGGTGTCGTTGACGCCCTCCACCTGGAACTCGCGGTTGCTCTGCGCGCCCTGCTCGATCCCGTCCGTCGGCCGCTCGCAGCGCCACTGCGCGTGGAAGTAGCCGAGGTCGTCGGCGGCGGAGTCGAACACCTCGTAGTCGATGTAGTAGTAGAAGAAGACCGGCTGGGACGACAGCTCGCTGACCAGCTCCACCTTCGCCCGGCTCGCGAACGGCATGTGGAACCACGAGTTGAACCCCTTGCCGTCCTGCGGGCTCATCTGGAGCGGCGCCGAGACGAAGTTCGCCGTCCTGGCGTGGCCCATGCCGAAGAAGTCGCCCAGCGGCACCAGCACGCTGGGGTGCTCCTGGTCCTCCCAAGTGATCTTCAACACCAGACGGCGCAGGTAGTCGAGGTCCGCCGCGTCCGGCCCGTCCTGCTTGGGCAGCGCGACGGTGCACCAGATGTGGTTGATCGAGCCGGGGCCCTCGACGTCGGCCAGGGTGACGGTGGTGCCCGCCTCCACCTTCAGCCGGTCGTCGTTGCCGCCGGTGCGGTCATAGCTGGAGACGCGCCTGCGCCTGGAGGCCCGCAGCCGGGGCAGGTCGCGCAGGCTGCTGCCGAAGTCGCCATAGGTCATGCTGGTTCCATCCTTACTTCAATCCGGAGGTCTTGATCGCCTCGACGAGCCGGCGCTGGCCGAGCACGAAGGCGACCAAGGTGGGCACGGCCGCGATCACCGTCGCGGCCAGGACATAGTTCCAGGCCGAACCGTACTGGCCCTGGAGGGTGGAGATCCCGACCTGCACCACGCGCAGCTCGGGGTCGCGGGTGGCGGTCAGCGGCCAGAGGAAGGCGTTCCAGTTGGCCAGGAAGAACAGCACGGCGAGCGAGGAGAGCACCGGGCGGCTGAGCGGCACCACCACCTGCCACCAGCGCCGCAGATATCCGCACCCGTCGAGGTCCGCGGCCTCTTCCAGCTCACGCGGGATCGTCAGGTAGTACTGCCGGAGCAGGAAGATCCCGAAGGCGTGGAAGATCGCCGGCAGGATGAGCCCCGCGTACGTGTCCAGCAGCCCCAGCTCCCTGGCCACCAGGAACAACGGCACGAGGATCACCGGCAGCGACACCAGCAGCGTGGACACGATCATCGAGAAGATCACCTGCCGCCCGGGGAAGCGCAGCCGGGCCAGCGCGTACGCCGCCATCGAGTGCAGCACGAGCGCGATCACCGTCACCGCCACGGAGACGATGGCGCTGTTGAGCATGTAGCGGCCGATCGGCACCTCGGTCAGCACGTAGAGCAGGTTGTCCAGGGTCAGCCGGCTCGGCAGCGTCACCTCGAACAGCTCGTCGGCCGGTCTCAGCACCGCCACCAGCAGCCAGACGAGCGGGGCCACGGTGACCATGGCCAGCACGTATCCGACGATCGCGCGCAGCCTAACCGGCATCGAACCGGCCTCCCTTCGTGAGCCCGAACATGGTGCCCGTGGCCGCGACGAGGAACCCGACGACCACCGTGGTCAGAGCCGACGCGTAGCCGTGATTGTTGAAGGTGAAGGCCTGCTGGTAGATGTAGAAGACCACGCTGGACGTGCTGCCCGCGGGGCCGCCCTGGGTCAGCACATAGACCAGGTCGAAGGCCTGCAGCCCGGTCACGGACCCGACGACCGAGTTGACCAGCACGAAGAAGCTGGTGGGCCGGAGCAGCGGCCAGATCACGTGGCGGAAGGTCTGCCACGCGCCGGCGCCGTCGATGGCGGCCGCCTCCTCGTACTCCTTCGGGATGTCCTTCAGCCCGCCGAGCAGGATCAGCATGTTGTAGCCCATCAGGAACCAGATGCTGATCGCCACCAGCGACCCCAGCGCCAGCGACGGATCGCCGAGGAACGACGTGTCGCCCAGCCCCACGGGCCGCAGCAGCGCGGGCACCGCGCCCTGCTTGTCCACCAGCAGGAACTGCCAGGCGATGCCGACGACGACGAGGCTGATGACGTGCGGCACGAAGAACAACGTCCGCACCAGCCCGACGCCGGGGAAGTGGTCGCGCACCAGCAGCGCGAGGCCGAGGCTGACCACGAAGCAGATCGGCACGAACGCCGCCGTGTACGTCACCGTGACCCTGACGCTCTGCCAGAGCTGGGTGTCCCCGGCCATCTGCCGGAAGTTGTCCAGGCCGACGTAGGTGTAGCCGCCGAACCCGTCCGCGCTGAACAGCGAGACGCCGATCGCCAGGACCATGGGCAGCCCGACGAACATCATCAGGCCGAGCAGGTCGGGCGCCACGAAGGCGTAGCCGGCCAGCGCCTCGCGCCTGCGCCTGGTCCACACCGGGGGCGGCGGTGCGCCGGACGGCCGGCGCACCGCCGTGCCCGGGTCGGCCACGGTCGCCATCAGAGCCTCCTGAGGGGACCGTCGCCTTCAGACGGTGGGGGAATCGGGAGCGGGAGGGTCGCCAAGGCACGAGCGTGCAGTGGCAGAACCTCAGACATTGTCGCCTCCTCAGGATAGGATCGAGCTTGTGCTTGCGGGCATCGGTCAGGGCTTGGCCGTCGTCTCCCGCGCAAGCGGGGCGAGAAGCCGTTCCCTTCAGGGAGCGGAGGAGTCACGCTCTATCGCCTCTCTCAGGTTGATCGCCGGGCGTCCGGGCGGGCACGTTCGCGCGCCCCGGACGCCGGTCACAACATCGCCGCACCCTTGTAGCCCTTCAGGAAGGTGTCGATCTTCGCCGCGGCGTCGGCCGCCGCCTTCGCCGGATCCATGCCGCCGAGCTGGGTGGCCTGGATGGCGTCCGACACGGCCTTGTAGACCTCCGGGGTGTAGCGGGGCTCACCCCGGGAATCGGGGACGACCTTCTCCAGGAAGACCTTGAGCGCGGGGTCATCGAAGGCGCCGGCCGACCTGGCGGCCTCCTGCACGGACGCACGGGCCGGCAGGTTCGCCTTGACGACCGTGTTCCACCGGCGGCCCCGCTCGACGCCCTCGGCGTCGTTCGCTCCCAGGGCCCAGGCGATGAACGTGGCCGCGGCCTCGGGGTTGGCCCCCTTGGCGTTGGCCACGAACGCCCAGCCGCCGACCGAGGTCGTGTAGGTGCCGCCCTCGGGAACGGGCAGCGGGAAGACGCCGTACCGGAAGTCCTTGTTGTTCTGCGCCAGCTGCGACACGCCCCAGATGCCGGTCTGCTGCATGGCGGCGAACCCGGCGCCGAGGTTGGCCGGGGTGTCGGTGCCGCCATCGCCCTGCGGTTTGCGCGGGCAGACCTTGGCATTGATGCCGTCCTGCCAGAGCTTCAGCGCGCTGTGCACGGCGGGCGAGTCGAAGCCGGGCCCGCCGTTCTCCGGCACCGCCGAGCCGCCCGCCATCCACATGAACGGATACCAGGTGAAGTTCTGGTAGTAGCCGGGGATCGTCTCGAACAGCAGGCCGAACCGATCCTTCGAGGTCAGCTTGCCGGCGACGTCGAGCAGCTGGTCCCAGGTCGCCGGCAGGTCACCCTCCGACAACTTCGCCTGCTCGAAGGCGTCGACGCTGTAGAAGACCGCCAGCGGCTCGCGCTCCATCGGCAGGCCGTAGATCTTGCCGTCGACCTTGCGGGTGTCGAGCACGCCGTCCGCGAAGTCGGCGATCTGGTCGGATTTGAGGTGCGGCGTGAGGTCGGTCAGCACGCCGCCGTTGTAGTAGCGCAGGAAGTCACCCGGGCTGAGCAGGAAGATGTCCGGCCCCTGCCCGGCGGAGAACGCGGTCTGCAACGCCCTGCCCGCCAGGTATTCCGACACGGGGACGTAGTGCAGCTTGACCTTGACGTCGTTGTTGGCGTTCCACTGCGCGACGAGGTCGGTGAACCACTTGCTCTGCCCGTCGGCCTGCGGGTTGGGGCCGTAGAAGTTCCAGAACGTCAACTCCTTCGGGTTGCCGCCCTGGCCGCCGCCCCCGCATGCCGACAGCAGCGGCGCCGCCATGGCCGAACCTAACATGACGGCCCCGCCGCGCAGCAGCGATCGGCGGGTCACCCTCGCGAAGGCCGACATATCGCATCCTCCAGGAGTTGAGTGCTCAGGACGAGCAATCGATTTCTCCGAGAATGTAGAAGTCGGCCTGCCCAGCGTCAAGGACCCTGCGTCACCGCCTGCCGAATAAAGGAATCGATATCTCCGCGTGACCTGCGCGGACGCCTCCCGTACGGCCGTTCGTCCGCTCCGCGGCCTCCCGGGCGATTTCCCGCCCGTTTCCCGCGCGGCCGGCGCCTTCGCCGGGACCTCCGGACGCCGGGTGAGCTGGACCGGGCCGGTTCTGCCGCGTCGGTGGTCGTCCGTTCAGCTCAGGGGCGTGCCGCGGGCCAGGCACTGCCTGACCAGGCGCACCGCGTCCGCGAGGGCGTCCTCGTCGATGCCGGTACGCACCCCGCGGGCGTGCAGGTGCGCCACCAGGCGCTCGGTGGCGAGGTTGCCGTGCGCGCCCGGGGCGAACGGGCAACCACCGTAACCGCCGGCGGCGGCGTCGAAGCGGGTCACGCCCAGTTCCAGCGCCGCGTCGACCGTGTCGAGCGCCTGGCCCCTGGCGTCGTGCAGGTGCAGCCCGAACTCGACGTCCGGCAGGGCCTCCTGGACCGTGGCCAGCGTACGGGCGATCCGCTCGGGGTCGGTCGTGCCGAGCGTGTCGGCCAGGACCATGCGGGCCACGCCCATCCCGGCCAGGCCGCGGGCCACGTCGAGCAGCCGGTGCGGAGGGATCTCGCCGTCGAACGGGCAGGTGAACGCGGTGGAGACGGCCCCGGTGAACACGGCCTCCGGGTGGCCGGCCACCGCGTCGCGGAAGCCGGCGAGCACATCCTCGGCCGCGCGTCCCGCGTTGGCCCGGCTGTGCCCCTGTCCCGCCGACACGACCAGGACGATCTCGTCGACGTCCACCGCCACCGCGCGGGCGACGCCCCGGGCGTTGAGCGCGAGCGCGCTGTAACGTACGCGGCCGCCGCGGGGGAGCGCGGCGAACAACTCCTCCGCGCCCGCCATCTGCGGGACCCTGGCCCGGTTGACGAAGGAGGCGGCCTCGATCGCGCGCAGCCCGGCGGTGGCCAGCGCGGCGGCGACGGCGACGCGGTCCGGTACGGCGACCACGACGGGTTCGTCCTGCAGCCCGTCTCTGAGCACGACGTCCGTGATCGTCACGTCGCCGGGAGGCGGCACGTCCCCCTCCTGGTGCAGCCCGGGGGAGGGCATGTCAGATCACCTTCCTGGCCCGCAGTTCGCCGAGCCGGTCGGTCGTGTAGCCGAGCAGGTCGCCCAGGACCTGGTCGGTGTGCGCGCCCAGGTCGGGGCCTGGCCAGCGTACGTCGCCCGGCGCCCCCGGCACGCGCGGCACCACGCCGGGGAAGCGGATCTCCTCGGCCTCGCCGTCGACGGCCACCTTGATCGGGCGCAACATGTCGCGGGCCTGGTAGTGCTCGTCGTCGGCGATGTCGGCGGCGTCATAGATGGGCCCGGCGGGAACCCCGGCACGGCTGAGCAGGTCGACCGCTTCGGCTGCGGTGTGGCGGGCGGTCCAGGCCGAGATGGCCCCGTTGAGCTCGGGCTCGCGGGCGTCGCGGGCGGAGCCGTCGGCGAGCGTGGGGTCCGCGCCGAGATCGGGGCGGCCGACGGCGGTCATGAGCCGCCCGAACACGCCGCTGGAGTTCCCCGCGATGATCACGGATCCGCCGCCGCTGGTGGGATAGATGCCGCTGGGCACCACGCCGGGCAGGTTGCCGGCCGTGCGGCGGCGGACGACTCCGTAGGCGTCGTAGTCGGGGACCAGCGACTCCATGGCCATGAACACCGACTCGTACAGTGCCACGTCCACGACCCGCGACCCCTCGTGCGGGCGGCCCCGTGCCTTGGCCAGCAGCAACATGAGCGCGCCGATCGCGCCGTACAGGCCGGCCAGGGCGTCGCCGACCGGCGCGGCGGGCCGGACGGGCTCGCGGTCGGGGTGTCCGGTGACGTGCCGCAGGCCGCCGAACGCCTCGGCCACTCCGCCGAAGCCGGCCCGGTCCCGGTACGGCCCCGTCTGCCCGTACCCGGAGATGCGGACCAGCACGACGTCGGCGTTGGCGGCGGTCAGTTCGTCGGAGCCGAGCCTGAGGCGCTCCAGCGTGCCGGGGCGGAAGTTCTCCACGACCACGTCGCAGTGGCGCACGAGGCCGAGCGCGATGTCGCGGCCCTCGCCGGTGCTCAGGTCCACGGTGACGGAACGTTTGTTGCGGGCGATGGTCCGGAACATCATCGACGTCCGGCCCCTGCCGCGCCGCCAGCCGCGCAGTTCGTCCCCGGTGCCGGGCCGCTCGATCTTCACGACCTCGGCGCCGAAGTCCGCGAAGATCCGGGTGGCGAACGGCGCGGCGATGAAGCTGCCCAGTTCGAGAACGCGGATCCCGGCGAGCGGCGGTTGGTCTCCTTCGTCCACAACAGTGCCTTTCTCAAATAATGAGTAATACTGCTCAATTAGCGAGAATGAGAGCCTATTTGCGACGATAGAGACCCATATATGGACAAACAAGGGGAGCGCGCCCCATAAGGTCGCCGTGGCCGGGCGTTTAGGTGGGTCTAGGGGTGCGGGGCCGCATCACCGCGGGGTGCCGGTGCGAGGTGGTCAGCGGGCGTTGTGCTGGAAGGCGCTGCTCTGGCGGGGACGCAGCTCGGCGGGCAGGACGACCCTGGCGGGCCGGCCCGCGGGGGTGGCGATGCGGTCGACGAGGAGGCGGGCGGCCATCCGGCCGAGCTCGTACGTCGGCTGGGCCACCGTGGTGAGCGACGGGCGGACGAGGTCGGCCCACGGAATCTCGTCGAACCCGACCACCCCCATCTCGGCGGGCACCCGTACGTCGTGGTCGGCCAGGCACCGCAGCGCGCCCACCGTCATGAGGTTGTTGGCCACGAACACCGCGTCGGGGCGCTCGGCGGAGGACAGCAGCGACCCCATGGCGTCATAGCCGCCCTGCTCGCGGAAGTCGGTCCTGACGATCAGCGGCTCTCCCGGCGGCTGGCACGCCGACAGGGCCGAGGTGTAGCCGCGCAGGCGCAGGTCGGCGGTGCTCACGCCCTCAGGACCCGTGATGCAGGCGACGCGCCGGTAGCCGGCGTCGAGCAGGTGCCGGGTGGCCGTGCCCGCGCCGGCCTCGTTGTCGACCACGACGGTGTCGGCCTCGCCGCGCGGGAGCTGGCGGTCGATGGCGACGACCGGGATGGGGGAGTCGAGCAGGCTCTTGGCCGCCTTGGCGCTCCCCGACGACGAGATGATCACACCGGCCATCTGCTCGCTCAGCGCCGCCGCGACGTAGGTCTCCTCCTTGGCCGGGTCTTCGTCGCTGTTGCACAACACGACCGAGTAGCCGGCCTGCTGGGCGACGTCCTCGATGCCCCGGACGGTGGCGGTGAAGAACGGGTTGCCGATGTCGGAGATGATCACGGCCCAGAGCGTGGTGCGGCTGCGCCGCAGGTTGCGGGCCACCGCGTTGGGGCGGTAGCCGAGTTCGCGGACCGCGGTGAGCACCCGGGCGACCATGGCGGGATCGACCGTTCTCGCACCGTTGAGCACGCGGGAGACGGTGGCCGCGGACACGCCGGCCTCGCGGGCGACATCGTAGATAGTGGGCATCGCACCAAGTTTCTACCAGCGCCGGGGCCCTGTTCCCGGGCCTTCGGCGTCCAACAGGGGAATCCTTGATCATCTTGTCATGCTTCGACTTTCCTTGAAGTATGCCCTCGGGCGGGGCGCAGTGCCGCGCGATCCCGGACGCGCGATGGCCGGCGACCTCATGCCGTCCGATCCCCGACCGGGCGCCGATCCTGCGGACGTGCGCGCTGCGGCCGGTGCGGGTCCTCGCGCTACGGCGGGAAACGGTGCCGAAACAGCGCTCGCGCTACAACGGCCCTCATCATCTGCGTGCGGCCGCCGGGCTTCCCGGGACCGCTCGATCGGAGAGGACTTCGGTATGAAACGTGCGATCGTTGCTCGAATAGCCGGCCTGGCGTGCGCCGCGCTGGCGCTGGGCGCCGCCGTGCCGCCCGCCGCCGCCACGGCCGACGGCCGGCCCAGGTTCGGGGACGTGCAGCGGGCCCTGAACACCCTGGCGGCGGCCGACGAGGTGGTGGGCGTTCTCGGAGAGCTGTACGTCGACGGCAAGCGGGCGGGCAGGGGCTCCGCGGGCTCACGCCTGCTGGACGGCGAGGGCGGGACGGTCCCCAGCGGCGCCCGCTACCGCATCGGGTCACAGACCAAGCTGATGGTCGCCACGGTGGTCATGCAACTGGTCGGCGAGGGCAGACTGCGCGTGGACGACACCCTCGCCGGCGTGCTGCCGGAGACGGCGGAGCAGGACCTGGTCGAGCTGGCCGACCAGATCACCGTCCGGCAGCTGATCGACCACACCTCCGGCGTGCCCAACTACTTCGAGTCGGGCAAGATCGACCCCCTCGACTTCACGACCTACGTCCGGCCCGCCGACCTGGTGAGGCTGGCCCGCGGCGTGCCCAGGCAGCAGGAGCCCGGTGAGAAGTCCTCCTACTCAACACCAACTACATCCTCCTCGGCATGATCACCGAGAGGCTGACCGGCCACACCCTGGCCGACGAGCTCGACCGCCGGCTGTTCACCCCGCTGGAGATGCGCCGTACCTACCTGCCCACCAAACCTCCCGAGGGGATCAGGGGCCCGCACAACCACGGCTACCTCCCCGACGAGCAGGGCCGGCTCCACGACGTGGACCGGATCAACGCCAGCCATCTGTGGGCGGCGGGTGGCGTGGTCTCCACCGCGGAGGAGGTCAGCGACTTCCACCGCGCCTACACGCAGGGCACGTTGCTGCCGCCCCGGCTTCAGGAGGTGATCGACGGGCGCGAGCGCCCCGGTCCGCCGGACGGCGAGCGCCTCTGCGGCGGGTTGTTCGAGCTGCGTGAGATCGTCGGAGGCGCGCCCGGCTTCCACGCGCCCACCTACGTGTCGGCTGATGGCCGCCTGCAGCTCGCCATGTCGGTCACGCTCAACGTCCGGAACGACGGGGTGCGGCCGATGGTCGGTAAGGCCGCGGAAGCGGTGCTCTGCCCAGGGCGATGACGAGGGCCGCCTATCCGCTCAGGGTCCTCTGGGTCAGCACGTCGAGTGCGCGGTCGACGTCACCGGGGGTGTTGTAGACGTGGAAGCTCGCCCGCACCTTCCCGGCCCGTACGGCCGCGCGGACCCCGGCCGCCCGTAGCCGCTCGCCCGGGGCGTCCACGGAGACGATGGCCGTGTCGGAGGGCGCCAGGCCCAGGCCGGCTCTGAAGCGGTTGGCGAGCGCCACGTCGTGGTCGTGCACGCGCTGGACGCCGAGCTCGTTCAGCAGTTCGATGGCGGGGGCCGCCCCGACGTACGAGAACCAGGCGGGCGACAGGTCGAAGGCGCGGGCGTCGGGCGCGAGGCGCAGCGGCGGGCCGTAGTAGGAGCCGCCCTCGTCCGCGCCGGCGTACCAGCCCGCGGCGAGGGGCCGCATGCGCTCGCGCAGACGGGGTGACAGGTAGCCGAAGGCGGCGCCGCGCGGCGCCATCAGCCACTTGTACGCCGCGCAGGCCAGCGCGTCCACGCCGGTGACGTCCACCGGCAGCCAGCCGCAGGCCTGCGACCCGTCGGCGATGACGAGCGCGTCGCAGTCCCGGGCGGCGGCCACGATGTCGGCGAGCGGCGCGACCTGGCCGGTGGCGGATTGCACGAGGCTGAAGGCGACGGCGCTGGTGGAATTGTCGACGGCGTCGGCCAGCCGGTCGGCGGGGACGGTCTCCACCTGGGCGGCCACCGCCCAGGGGAACAGGTTGCTGGTGAACTCGACCTCGGGTACGACGACGCGCGCGTCCGGCGGCAGTGCCGTGGCGATCGTGGACATGATCTGGGAGACGGTGGAGCTGATCGACACGTCGGCCACGGGGGCGCCGATGAGGCGGGCGAAGGCGGTGCGCGACCGGGTGACGGAGGTGTCCCAGGGCGCCCAGTCGCTGCTGCCGTGCCGCCAGTCGGTCAGGACCGCCTGGAGTTCGTCGGCGGCGCGTCGCGGCGGCAGGCCGTAGGAGGCGGTGTTGAGCCAGCCGGGATCGGCGTCCCAGAGTTCGCCGGCCGTGGCGATGAGTTCGGCGTCCATGAGATCAGCGTAGGACGCCCGATCCGTCCGTCAGACGAATCACTGACCGTCTCACCACGAGATACGCGGATAAGTTATATCAAATCTTCTATTGACATAACTAAACGCTACAACGAGTATTTTGGCATGTCGGAACGTGACCTCCTGCTCCATGTGCAGATCCGCAGGGCGCTGGAGGCACGCATCCGCGGCGGCCACTGGGGTCCGGGCACCCGGATCCCGACCGAGGCCGAGCTCTGCCAGGAGTTCGAGGTCTCGCGCATCACCGTGCAGCGGGCCCTCCGCGACCTCGCCGACGCGGGGCTCATCGTGCGCTTCCGCAGGCGCGGCAGCTTCGTCGCCCAGGCCGTCGGCCGGCACAACCTGCTCCGCTTCACCGGCCTGCTGATCCAGGGGCCGGAGACGCACGGCGACCACAAGGTCGTCTCGGCGCGGGTGATGCCCGCGCAGGCGGCGCGGTTGCGGCTGCCCGGCGTCCCCGACGAGGAGGCGGTCGTCCAGATGGAGCGCCACAAGATGGACACGACCGGCCAGGTGATCAACACCGAGCTGCACGTGTTGCCGTTCCGGCTGGCGCCCGACCTGCTCGACCAGCCGCTCGAGCCCCTCACCACGCACGCCTACCTGCGCGACCGAGGGACCGAGCTGGTGCGGGCCAGGATGTACGTCGAACCGTACGTCCTCGGCGGCGCCGAGGCACAGGCCTTCGGCCTGCCCGCGGGCACGCCGGCGTTCCGCTGGATGCGTGAGACCTGGACCAGGCAGGGCGAGATCGCGGAGCTCGTGGAAATGATCGTCCCGCCCCGCTCGGAGCGTTTCTACGTGGAGACGGACCTGAGCGGCTCCACCGACCACAGCTGAATCATCCCCCTGACAGGCCCGGCGCCGGGCCTGGTCTTCGCCACGCCGGAAAACCCCCATCCCCCGTAAGGAGTGGAGCCATGACCTCAGTCGCCGTCGTCGGCACCGGCACCGTCGGCTCGATGGCCCTGTGGCGGCTGGCCGAGCGCGGCATCCACGCCGTCGGCTTCGACGCCTACGCCCCCGGCCACGACCGAGGGGCCGCCGGAGGCGAGTCCCGCATCTTCCGTACGGCCTACAAGGAGGGGCCCCGCTACGTCCCGCTGCTGCGCGAGGCCCGCGGCCTGTGGGCCGAGCTGGAGCGATCCGCGGGACGCCGCCTGCTCACCCCGGTCGGCGGGGTCACGGCGGGGCCCCGCGAGCACCCCAAGGTGCGCGCGGTGCTGGACGCCGCCCGCGCCCACGACCTGCCCGTCGAGGTCCTGGCGGGCGAGCAGGCGCGGCGGCGGGTCCCCGAGCACCCGCTGCGCGACGGCGAGGTCATGGTCGTCGACCACGACGCCGGCTACCTGCGTCCCGAACCCGCCGTCGGGGCCGCGGCCGCCGCCGCCGAGCGGGCGGGCGCGCGCGTGGCCCGCTACACGCCCGTGCGCGAACTGCGCGAGGACGCCGGCGGCGTCACCGTCCTGGCCGAGGACGGCGAGCACCGTTTCACCCACGCGGTGCTGGCGCCCGGCCCGTGGGCGGCGGCGAGCGGCCTGCTGCCCGAGCCGCTCGCCCGCGCCCTGACCACCAGGGCCATCACCTCGACGTGGTTCCCGCGCCGGAACGAGAGCCTGTTCGACCCCGGCCGGTGCCCGGTCGCCATCCGCGTCGGCGAGCCCGCCTACTCGTGCTTCCCCGCGGTCGACGGCGCGGGCGTCAAGATCAACCTGCACGTGCCCTGGCAGGAGATCGCCTCGCCCGCCGCGCTGACCCGCAGCGTGCCCGCCGCCTACGTCCGGCAGGTGGCACGCGCCGTCGCCGGGACGCTGCCGGGGCTCGGCCCCGACCCGGTGCGGGTGGCGACGTACTGCGACGCCTTCACCCCCGACGGGCACGGACTGCTCGGCAGACACGGCCGCACCGTGCTGGCCGCGGCGTTCAGCGGGCACGGGTTCAAGCTCGCCCCCGTCCTCGGTGACATCGTCGCCGACCTGGTCGAGACCGGCGCGACCGCGCGCGACATCGGCCACCTAGCCCCGAACCGCACCCTGCGGAGGTCGCCATGACACCCAGATCGCTGACCGCCGTGCTCCTCGCCGGAGCCCTCGCCCTCACCGCCTGCGGCCCGCCCACGCCGTCCGCCGCACCCGACACGCTGGTCATCGCCGGGTACGGCGGCTCGTACGAGGAGGCGTTCAAACAGTCGGTCATCCCCGGCTTCGAGAAGAGCTGCTCGTGCAAGGTCACCTACATCGCGGGCAGCTCCACCGACACCGTGGCCAAGCTCAAGGCACAGAAGGCGGCGCCGCAGATCGACGTCGCCCTGATCGACGACGGCGTGCAGAACCAGGCGGTCGAGGCGGGCCTGCTCGCCGAACTCGACCCGAAGACCGTCACGAACCTGCCCAAGGTGATCGACCTCGCCCGCCTGCCCGGCGACGTCGGCGTCGGCTTCTCCCTGAACGCCACCGGCCTGGCCTACAACACCGACTACTACGCCGAGCACGGCCTGCGGCCCCCCGAGCGCCTGGCCGACCTCGCCGACCCCAAGCTCAAGGGCAAGCTCGTCATGCCGTCCATCACCCAGACGTACGGCCTGGGCGCGCTGCTCATGGCGGCCAAGGTCGGCGGCGGCTCGGAGCAGGACATCGGCCCCGGTTTCACGGGCGTGAAGAAGGTGGCGGCCAACGCCGTCACGTTCGACACCACCGCCGACGTGTCCAACTACTTCCTCCAGGGGCAGGCCGTCGCGACCGTGTGGGGCAACTCGCGGGTGCAGACGCTGGCCAAGAAGGGGTTCCCGATCAAGTTCGTCTACCCGGAGGAGGGCGCGCTGCCGCTGATCGCCACCGTCAACGTGGTGAACAAGGCCCCGCACGCCGACCTGGCGCAGAAGTTCGTCAACACGCTGCTGGAACCGTCGGCGCAGCAGGCCATGGCCGCCTCCAACTTCAACGGCCCGGTCGTCGAGGGCGTCACCCTCGACCCCGCGCTCGCCGAGCAGGTCGTCGGCCAGGAGCGCGCCGCCGACCTGCGCAAGCTCGACTGGGCCACGATCAACAAGAGCCGCTCCGCGTGGACCGACCGCTGGAACAAGGAGATCGAATCCTCATGACCAGGCTGCTCGCCGCGGCGCTGGCCCTCGCCGGGCTCGCGGCCTGCGCTCCGCCCACCCCCGCCGCCTCGCCCGGCAGGCTCGTGGTGGCCGGCTACGGAGGCTCGTACCAGGAGGCCTTCGAGCAGGCCGTGCTGCCCGGCTTCGAGAAGTCCTGCGGCTGCGAGGTGACCTACATCGCCGGCAGCTCCACCGACACCGTGGCCAAGCTCAAGGCGCAGCAGGACGCGCCGCAGATCGACGTGGCCCTCATCGACGACGGGCCGCAGGCCCAGGCGGCCGAGGCCGGGCTGCTGGCCGCGCTCGACCCGGCCAAGGTCACCCGCCTGGAGAAGGTGGAGAAGGTGGCCAGGCTCGACGGGGACGTCGGGGTCGGCTTCGCGCTGACCGCCACCGGGCTCGCCTACAACCGCGACTGGTACGCCGAGCACGGCGTGCCCGCCCCGAAGCGCCTGGCCGACCTGGCCGACCCCAGGCTCAAGGGCAAGGTCGTGCTGCCGTCGATCAGCAACACGTACGGCGTGGGCGCGCTCATGCTGGCCGCCCGTGCCGGCGGAGGCTCCGAGCAGGACATCGGCCCCGGCTTCGAGGGCGTGAAGAAGGTGGCGGCCAACGCGTTCACGTTCGACACCACCGCCGACGTGTCCAACTACTTCCTCCAGGGGCAGGCCGTCGCCTCCGTCTGGGGCGGGTCGCGGGTCGAGACGCTGGCGGACAAGGACTTCCCGATCGCGTTCGTGCACCCGGAGGGCGGCGCCATCCCGCTGCTGGCCACCGCGAACGTGGTGAACAAGGCGCCGCACCCCGACCTGGCGCAGCAGTTCGTCAACGCCCTCCTGCAGCCGGGCATCCAGCGCAAGCTGGCCGCCGAGGGCTACGACGGGCCGACGGTCACCGACGCCGAGCTCGACCCGGCGGTGGCGGAACGGGTCGTCGGCCCCGAGCAGGCGGCCGAGATGAAGCCGCTGGACTGGACCGCCGTCAACGACGCGCGGTCCGCGTGGACGGACCGGTGGACGAAGGAGGTTGAGCGGTCGTGAAGACCCCCACCACCCGGAAGGACGGTGAACGCTCGATGAGCACGAGCACCACCGGGACGCCCGCGGACTCGTCCGCCCGGCGCGGGCGGCTGCGCCTGGACGGCGTGCGCAAGGTGCTGGGCGGCAAGGAGGTCGTCTCCGCGGTGGACCTGGAGACCGAGCCGGGCGAGTTCCTCACCCTGCTCGGGCCGTCCGGCTGCGGCAAGACGACCACGCTCAACATGGTGGCCGGGCATCTCAGCGCCGACGGCGGCGTGATCGAGGTGGACGGCACCGACGTCACCGGCACTCCGCCGCACCGCCGCTCGATGGGCATGGTCTTCCAGTCGTACGCCCTTTTCCCGCACATGACGATCGCCGACAACGTGGCGTTCGGCCTGCGCATGCGGAAGGTGCCGGCGGCCGGGCGCAGGAGGCAGGTCGAGGAGGTGCTGGAGATGGTCGGCCTCGAGGGCATGGCCGGCCGGCACCCGCGCCAGCTGTCCGGCGGCCAGCAGCAGCGCGCCGCGCTGGCCAGGGCCCTGGTCATCCAGCCCGACCTGCTCCTGCTCGACGAGCCGTTCTCCAACCTCGACGCGCAGCTGCGGGTGCGCCTGCGCGAGGAGGTCGTCGCGCTGCAGCGGCGCGTCGGCACCACCACCATCCTCGTCACCCACGACCAGGAGGAGGCGCTGGCGGTGTCCGACCGGATCGCGGTCATGGCCGACGGCGTCATCCACCAGCTCGACCGGCCGCGGGAGATCTACCTGCGGCCGGCCACGGATTTCGTGGCGCAGTTCATCGGCGAGGTCAACGCCCTAGACGGCACCGCGACGGGCGGCGACGCCTGCGAGATCGCGGGGGCGCGGGTCGGCGCCACCCCGGTGGGCCACCCGCCCGCTCCCGGCGCCGGCGTGCGCGTCTACGTGCGGCCCGAGGTCGTACGCGTCCGGACCGGCGGCGACGGGCTCCCCGGCACCGTGCGGGAGACCCGCTTCCTCGGCTCGCGCATCCGCTGCGTCGTCGCCACCGGGGCGGGCGACGTGACGGCGGCCCTGCCGTTCGACGCGCGGGTGCCCGCGGAAGGGGAGGAGGTGACCTGCGCATGGCGGCCGTCGGACGCCTCACTGGCGACCAGGTGAGCAGACCCGCAGGCCGCCCGCGACGGCGTACGGGCCTGCTGCTCGCGCTGCCCGCCATCGTCATCTTCGCGCTGCTGTTCGTGGCGCCGCTGTTCACGCTGGTGGCCAACAGCTTCAGGACGCAGACGGGCGCGTTCACCATCGGCAACTACGCACGTTTCCTCGGCGACCCCTTCTACCGGGAGGTGTTGTGGAACACCCTCAAGGTCGCCGCCCTCACCACGGTGGGCTGCCTGCTCATCGGCTACCCGTTCGCCCTCTACATGCGCGGCCGCTCATCCCGGGTGCGCAACTGGCTGGCGCTGCTGCTGCTGTCGCCGCTGCTGATCAGCATGGTCATCCGCGCGTACGGCTGGCTCGTGGTGCTGGGGCCCAACGGGCCGGTCGCGGGCGTGCTGACGTGGTTCGGGATCACCCCGCCCCAGCTGCTCTACAACGACACGGCCGTGCTCATCGGCATGGTCCACGTGATGCTGGCGTACATGGTGCTGCCGCTGATGGGCAGCCTCGACCGGATCGACCCGACGCTCGTGCCCGCCGCCAAGGGGCTGGGCGCGTCCGGCTGGACCTGTTTCTGGCGGATCACGCTGCCGCTGTCCGCTCCCGGCATGCTGGCCGGGGCCATGATCGTGTTCAGCCTGACCGCGTCCAGCTTCGTCACCCCCGCGATCCTCGGCGGCCCGAAGGTGAAGCTCATGCCGTACTTCGTCTACACGCAGGCCACGACCACGCTCGACTGGCCGTACGCGGCCGCGATCGGGTTCGTCCTGGTCGTCGTGACGACCGGGCTGCTGCTCGGCTACTCGCGGCTGCTACGCAGGGGACGCGGGGAGGTGGTGTTCGGATGACCCGGCTCACCCGCGCGCTCGGCACGGCCTTCGCCGTCCTCGTCGGGCTGTTCCTCATCGCGCCCGTCGCCGTCACCGTGGCCTCCTCGCTCACCACCACCTCCTACGTGACGTTCCCGCCGCAGGGCATCACGCTGCGCTGGTACGCGGAGGTGTTCGGCAAGCCGGAGTTCCTGTCGTCGTTCGTGCTCAGCGCCGGGGTGGCGCTGGCCGCGGCGGCGATCTCCGCGGTGGTGGGGCTGGCCGGCGGGCTGGCCATCCACCGCTACCGCTTCCCCGGCCGCGGCGCGCTGGAGGCGGTGTTGTCCAGCGCGTTCGCGGTGCCGACGATCGTGCTCGGCATCGGGCTGCTGCAGTGGTTCGCGCAGATGGGGCTGGCGTCGAGCCCGCTCACGCTGCTCCTGGCCCACCTCGTGCTGACCGTGCCGTACGCGGTGCGGCTCGTCCTCGCCGGGCTCGCCGGGCTGGACCGGTCGGCGGAGAAGGCCGCCGCCGGGCTGGGCGCGCCGCCGTTCCTGGTGTTCTGGCACGTGACGCTGCCCGCCGTGCGCGGCGCGCTGGTCGGGGGCGCGTTCTTCGCGTTCATTACTTCTTTTGACGATCTCACCGTCGCTCTGTTCGTGGTCACCACCGACCTGCAGACCCTGCCCGTGCGCATCTTCAACTACATGCAGTACGACTACGACCCGACCGTCACCGCCATCGGCACGCTGATGGTGCTGTTCGCCGTGGTCGCGGTCGTCGTCATCGAACGTTTCGTCGGCGTGGCCAGGCTGTTCGGCGCCGACACCGACCACAAGTGAGAGGAGCCACTGTGCGAGTCGTCGTCATCGGTGCGGGGGTGGTCGGATCCGCGATCGCGGCCGGTCTCACCCGGCGCGGCGCGCAGGTCACCGTGCTGGAGGCCCGGGCCCCGGGCTCCGGTACGACGTCCACCTCGGTCGCCTGGGTCAACGCCAACAACAAGACCCCGAAGGAGTACTTCGACCTCAACCACGCCGCCGTCTGGGCGCACCACGAGCTGCCCGGCGACTGGCACGTCCCCACGGGCAACCTCGAATGCGCGGTCACCGACGAGCACAAGGGCCTGCTGGAGGAGCGCGTACAGCGGCTGCTGGCCCTGGGCTACCCCGTCGAGCGGGTGACCGCCCGGCGGGCTCGGGCGCTGGAGCCCGACCTGGTGCCGCCGCCCGGCGACGCCGAGTACGTGTTCTACCCCGGCGAGGCGTACGTGCTGCCGCTGCGGCTGCTCGGCCGGCTGCTCGGCGAGGCCCGCGACCGGGGCGCGGTGGTCGAGTGCGGGGCCGAGGTCACCGCCGTGGAGACGTCCGGCGCGGGCGCCAAGGTGACGCTGGCCGACGGGCGCACGTTCGCGGGCGACGTGGTGGTGACGTGCGCCGGCCGCTGGACGCAGCAGGTGGCCGCGCTGGCCGGGGTGGACGTGCCCATGCTCGACCCGGCCGTGTCCGGGACCGTCACCAACGGGTTCCTGGTCACCACGTCGCCGGTGCCCGCCCGGCTGTCCCGGGTGCTCACCACCGGCGCGCTCAACCTGCGCCCCGACGGCGGCGGCCGGCTGCTGCTGCAGGCGCTGCACCTGGACGGGCTGGCCGACCCGGCGCTCCCGGTGCCGGGCGAGGTCGTGGACGAGATCCTCGGCCTGCTGCCGAAGGTGCTGCGCGCCACCGAGGGCGCCACGGTCGAGCGGGCGGTCGTCGGCCAGCGGGCGATGCCGGGCGACGGGCTCACCGTGGCCGGCTTCGCCGACGCCGGCCGGCGCGTGTACACCGTGGCCACGCACAGCGGGGTGACGCTGGCGCCGCTGCTGATGGATGAGGTGGCGGGCGAGCTGTTCGGGGAGGAGTCCGCGCTGCTGGCGCCGTTCCGTCCCGGCCGCTTCGCCGGCGGCGCCGTACGTCCCGCCCCGGCTCCGGCCCGCCGCCCCGGCCAGCAGTGACCGGGGCCCGGCCGGGTTCCGGCCGGTTCAGGTCCGGTTCGGGTCCGGTTCGGGCCGGGACGCGGAGGTCACGCGACCGGAAGACGGGCCGTCCAGTCCGCCACCCGCCGCAGGAACGTCGTCGCGGTCGGCAGGTGAGCGTCGTACGGGGACAACACCACCGCGTGGAACGCGTGCGGCATGCCGTCATAGACGTCGAACGCCGTGTCGACGCCGGCGGCGGAGGCGGCCTCGGCGAAGTGCCGGGAGTCGTCGAGGAGCACCTCGTCGCCGCCCGCGACGATCAGGAGGGGCGGCAGCCCGCGCAGGTCGCCGTAGAGCGGTGACTGCGGCGCCTGGTCGGGACTGGCCCCCGCGAGATACTGCTCGCCGATGGGGCCCATGATGTCCGGGTCGATGAGGTCGAGGCCCTTGTTGGTGCGGATGGACGGGCTCGAATCCGTGAAGTCGGTGATGGGGGAGACCGCCACGGCGCCCGCGGGCAGGGGGTCGCCGGCGTCGGCGAGAACCAGGAGCGCCGACAGCAGCAACGTCCCGCCGGCCGACTCGCCGGCGAGCAGGATCCGCCCGGCGGGCACGTCCTGGGCGAGCAGGCTCCGGTGGACGGCCACCACGTCATCGACGGCCGCGGGGTAGGGGTGGGCCGGCGCGAGCCGGTAGTCGACGGCGAAGGCGGGGCGGCCCGTCGCCCGGGAGAGGCGATGGGCCATGATCTGCTCCATGGCCGGGTTGCTGTGGGAGAAGCCCCCGCCGTGCACGTAGATCGTGACGCCCGCATCGAGCGTCACTCCGGGCGCGGTGACCCACATGCCGGGGACGTCGCCGGTCCGCGGCAGGACGGGGGTCACGTCGGCGTCGGCGTCGAGCGTGGGCGGGTCGGTGAACAGCGTTCCCAGCCGGGCGCGTACGGCGGCCCTGGCTTCGGGCGTGATGGAGACGTGTGCGAGCTGCACGAAGGATCCCTTCGATCAGGTGGACGAGCGTGGGTGAGCATGGCGTGGCGGCGGCATCGGTGCCGCGGGCACGCGGGGATGAGCCGGGGGAGGCTCATGCTGGTCCGTGCCGGGCGCTGGGCGCCGTCAGGGGCACGGAGACGTCACGCGGAGCGCGGAAGGATCAGGTGAGGTCCGTGCGCATGAAGATCAACCCCCGGGTGTCAGGTGCCGCCCACCCGCCGCCGTCCACCTGGCGGCGTCACACGACACGTCGAGCATTACAACGGTGCCGTCCGTGCGGTGTCAAGCGCCGGGTGCGTGGCCACGCCGCGGCGCCGGGACCGGCTGCGGCTGATCCCGGCACCGCGGGGTTCCCGTACTGGCTGAGCGGGTACGCGTACTTCCTCCGGTGAGAAAGGCCTGGGGGTACATCGATGATCGAGAGGCTGATCGAGCTGGGCGAGTTCGGCGCGGAGGCCGCGGTCGCCCTCACCCGCAACGGGCTGCTGCGCCCGGCCCACCCTGCCGCGCTGGCCCGGGTGGTGGAGGCGTACCGGCATTTCCACGTGACCCCGGCCGCCGGGCTGGCGATGGCGGCGGCGCGCTGGCCGGACCGGCAGGCGATCCTGGACGAGGACGGCGCGCTCACGTTCGCCGAGCTGGACGAACGCGCCGCCGCGCTGGCAAGCGCCCTGCACCACCGGCTCGGCGTGGGGCCGGGCACCACGGTGGCGGTCATGTGGCCCAACCACCGGGGATTCGCCGAGGCGGTCGCGGCCGTGTCCCGGCTGGGCGCGGACCTGCTGCTGCTCAACACCGGGCTGGCCGGACCGGCCCTGCGCGACGTGCTGCGCCGCGAACGGGTCGGCGTGCTCATCGCCGCGCCCGGCCTGCCGCCGGTGGACTTCGCCGGGCAGCGCGCCGGCGACCTCGGCGAGCTCATGCGTTCCGGCGCCCCGCCCGCTCCGGTGCCGAGGCGGCCGGGACGGCTCGTGCTGCTCACCTCGGGCACGACCGGCCTGCCCAAGGGCGCGCCCCGGCGGCTGTCGGTGGCGGAACTGGCCGAGCCGTTCGTCTCGATGCTCGCCACCGTGCCGGTGCGCGGCGGCGAGCCGATGCTCATCGCGCCGCCGCTGTTCCACGGGCTCGGCATCCTCTGGTACGCGGTCGCGCTCGTGCTCGGATGCCCCGTCGTCCTGATGCGCCGCTTCGATCCCGACGCCGTGCTCGACGCCCTGGAAAGGCACCGGGCGGGCGCGCTGGTCGCCGTACCCGCCATGCTGGCGCGGCTGCTGGCCCGCGAGCCCCATGACCTGCCCGCCCTGCGCGTGGTGGTCTCCGGCGGCGCCGCGCTCCGGCCCGACCTCGCCACCGCGTTCATGGACGCCTACGGTGAGGTGCTGCACAACCTGTACGGCTCCACCGAGGCCGGGTGGGCGGCCCTCGCCACGCCCGAGGACCTGCGGGAGGCCCCCGAGACGATCGGCCGCCCGCCGCGCGGCGCCACCGTGCGGATCGCGGGACCGGACGGGGAGGAACTGCCGCCGGGCGAGGTGGGGCGGGTCCTGGTCGGCGGCGGGCTGGCGTTCGGCGCGCGGGCGGGCGAGCTGATGAGCACCGGCGACCTGGGGCACCGGGACGAGCGAGGGCTGCTGTTCATCGACGGCCGCGACGACGACATGATCGTCTCCGGCGGTGAGAACGTCTTCCCGCAGGAGGTCGAGAACCTCCTGGCCTGCCGGCCGGGCGTCGCCGACGTGGCCGTGCTGGGCGTGCCCGACGAGGAGTACGGCCAGCGGCTGGCGGCGTACGTGGTCGCCGAGGAGGGCGTCACCCTGTCGGCCGACGAGCTCAAGAGCGCGGTGAAGGCGGAGCTGGCGGGTTTCAAGGTGCCGCGCGACATCGTGTTCGTGCCGTCGGTGCCGCGCAACCCGACCGGCAAGGTCGACCGCGCCCGGCTCACCGGCGCCTGACCCGGCCGGCGCCCGGCCCGCCGGCCCCGCCCCGGCCCGGTAACGGATGGGCGGACCGGCGGACGGACCCGACGGGCCGACGGCCGGTCAGGGGTGGCGGC